>NZ_JBSGJD010000104.1:0-29995 GCF_053605405.1 Amycolatopsis sp. NPDC003861 | reverse complement strand
GCGGCGCCGACCCGCGGCCGCACATCACGGTGAACGTGGGCGGCCGCGGCTACCACGTCCACGTGGGCAGCTCCAACGGCAACCTCTTCGCCCAGGACATCACGCCCAACCCGATCCGCTGAGAGGAGCGGGCACCCGCCGCGGGTGCCCGCTCCGGCGTGGTTGGATACCTCCTCACCGGTCTTGTCGGCGGCAAACGGTTTGCGCTACGGTGACCTGGGAGCGCTCCCAGTCAGGCGAAGTTCCGCACCCTGCTCGCAAGGAGGCGACGCATGGCTGTCTGCGCACGAAAGCCTGGCGGGCCGGCATCGCGCCGCGTCCGGACCGGCTCGGCTCCGCGAAGAAACCGCTCGGCCTTCCGAACGCTGAGCACGGTGGTACTCGTCGGCCTCGGTATCGCCGTTCCGGCACCGGCCGCCTCGGCCGCCACCGTCGACACCAACGCCTCGTACGTGCTGGTCAACCGCAATAGCGGCAAGGCGCTGGACGTCGCCGGGAGCGCCACCTACGAGGGCGCCCGGGTCACCCAGACCACCCGCGACGACCGCGCCTCCCAGCAGTGGCAGTTCGTCGACTCCGGCGGGGGTAACTACCGCATCAAGTCCAGGCACAGCGCCAAGGTCCTGAGCTTCCCGTCCACCGCCGACCGGGCCGGGCTGGTGCAGAACACCGACGCCGGACGCGCCGGGCAGCAGTTCCGGCTGGCCGACTCCGCCGGCGGTGACGTGCGGCTGCTCAACCGGGCCAGCGGCAAGGCCGTGGACGTGCTCGGCTCCGCCACCGCCGACGGCGCGCGGGTCGTCCAGCTGCCCGACACCGGCGGCGCCAACCAGCGGTGGCAGCTGGTCAAGCTCGCCGCCGACACCACACCGCCGACCGCGCCGGCCAACCCGCGCACCTCGAACCTGACCTGCGCCACCGTGACGTTCTCGTGGTCGGCGTCGTCCGACGACGTCGGGGTCGCCTTCTACGACATCTTCCACGACGGGCAGCTCATGACCTCGGTGCCGGGCACCGCGCTGTCGGCCGAGCTGACCGTCGCGCCGGGAGCCACCTGGGGTCTGTACGTCAACGCGCGCGACGCCGCGGGCAACGTCTCGCAGGCCAGCCCCACGGTCACCATCGCCGTGCCGCAGTGCCAGGCCGACACCGAACCGCCCAGCACGCCCGCCGGCGTGACCGCGACGGCCTCGGGCACCACCGTCACCGTGCGCTGGTCGCCGGCCACCGACAACATCGGCGTCACGGGCTACGAACTGCTGCGCGACGGCACCGTGGCCGGCTCCACCAGCGGCTCGGCCACGACCTCGTTCACCGACAGCGGCCTGGCCGCGAACACCCGTTACCAGTACCAGGTGCGGGCGCGCGACGCCCAGGCCAACCGGTCGGCCCCGAGCTCACCGGTCACGGTCACCACCGGCGCCTCCTGCGCCACCGCGGTCTGCTCGGTCACCAGGGTCACCACCGAAACCGACCTGCCGTGGGGGCTGACCACCCTGCCCGACGGACAGGTGCTCTACGGCCGCCGCGACGCCTTCGAGATCGTCCGGCTCGACCCCGCCACCGGCACGAAGACGGTGGCCGGGCGGATGCCGGACGTCGCGGGGACCGACGGCGAGGGCGGGGTGCTCGGCCTCGCCGTGGCCACCGACTTCGCGGCCGACCCGTGGCTGTACGTCATGCACACCAGCACGACCGACAACCGGGTGGTGCGCATCCGCTACACCGGCGGGGTCCTCAGCGGCACCCCGCAGGTGCTGCTCACCGGCATCCCGCGCAACAAGTACCACAACGGCGGCCGGCTGCGGTTCGGGCCCGACGGCAAGCTCTACATCGCCGCCGGCGACGGCCAGAACGGCGACTGGGCCCAGGACCTCACCAACCTGGCCGGCAAGGTGCTGCGGATCAACCGCGACGGCACCATCCCCTCGGACAACCCCTTTGGCACGCCGGTGTGGAGCTACGGCCACCGCAACCCCCAGGGCCTGGCCTTCGACGCCCAAGGCCGGCTGTGGGAACAGGAATTCGGCAACAACGTCATGGACGAGACCAACCTCATCGTCCGCGGCGGCAACTACGGCTGGCCCCGCTGCGAAGGCACCACGGGCAGCTGCGCCGAGGCCGGGTTCGTCGCGCCCAAGCGCACCTACCCCGTCGCCGAGGGTTCGTGCAGCGGCATCGCCGTGGTCCGCGACGCCCTCTACATCGCCTGCCTCCGCGGAAACCGGCTGTACCGGGCCGAAATCTCCGGGGACAGCCTGACCAACGTCCAGCAGTACCTCACCGGCACGTACGGGCGGCTGCGCACCGTGGAACCATCCGCCGACGGCGGCCTGTGGCTGACCACCAGCAACTACGGCGACAAGGACAGCATCGCCAACAACAGCAACGAAAGCATCTTCAAGGTCGAGCTCGGACGGTGAACCCCGGCGGCGGGCCGGGACCACCGGCCCGCCGCCGTCCCCCTCGCGAAAGGAGAGCCGGCATGGCTCACCGCAGGACATCCCGCCACCGTCGCGTGTGGACGGTGGCGGCGACGGCGATCATCACCGCGGGCGTGGTGGCGCCCGCGGCGTCCGGCACCACCGCGGCCGGACCGTGCACGCCGGGCGCGACCTACGGCTCGCCGTTGCCGAGCCAGGCGGTGACGGCCCGGCTCATCCGGAGCGGGTTCACCTTCCTCGAAGGACCGACCTGGGACCGGCGGACGGGCACCCTGCTGCTGTCGAACATGCAGAACGCCACCGGTCCCCAGGGCGTGCAGCCCTCGGCGATGCTCCGGTTCCGGCCGCCGGCCACCTTCGAGACGTTCATCGCCGATTCCGGCAGCAACGGCCTGGCGATCAGCGCCGACGGGACGCGGGTGCTCGCCGCCACCCACGACAACCGCACCGTTTCGGCCTACAACCTGGCCGACCGCAGCCGGACGACCGTCGCGGCCGGCGCCCCCGGCCACGCGTTCAACTCGCCGAACGACCTGACCACCGGCCAGGACGGCACCACCTACTTCAGCGACCCGAACTACCAGCGCGGCAACCGCGCCGACGAGCAGGGCGGCCGGACCGGCGTCTTCCGCGTCCGCGACGGCGTGGTCAGCCTCGTCGACGACACGCTGCCGCAGCCGAACGGCGTCGTCCTGTCCCCCGACGGCAAGACCCTCTACGTGGGGGCCACCGGCGCCGACACGATCGTGAAGTACCCCGTCTTCCCCGACGGCAGCACCGGCAACCGCACGACGTTCGCGACCATGCGGACCCCCGACGGCGCGACCATCGACTGCGCGGGCAACCTGTACTGGGCCTCCTTCGACGAAGGCCTCGTCCACGTCTTCTCCCCGTCGGGTGCCCCGCTCGGCACCATCTCCGCCGGCCGCAACACCACCAACGCGGCGTTCGGCGGACCGGACGGGAAGACCCTGTACCTGACCTCCGGGGTTTCGGGTGCGTTCGGCCTCTACCAGACGCGCCTCAACGTGCCGGGCAACCCTTACTGACGTGCCGAGTAGGCGCCCGCGTCGAGGTCTTCGAGCAGGGTCGGCCCGGTGGGCATCCAGCCGAGCAGCTCCCGCGTGCGCTCGCTCGTCGCCGCGAGGTCCATGGCGAAGAAGCCGCCGATCCAGCCGAAGTGGTCCTGGACACCGGCCTCCGGGATCGACGCGGTCGGCAGGTCGAACGCACGGCCGATCGCCTCGGCGATCTCGCGGGTCGGCACGCCCTCCTCGGCGACGGCGTGCAGGCGCGCGCCGGCGGGTGCCTTCTCCAGGCCGAGGCGGACCATGCGGGCGGCGTCGGTCACGTGCACGGCGGCCCAGCGGTTGGTGCCGTCGCCCGGGAAGCCCGAGACGCCCTTCTCGCGGGCGATCGCGGCGAGGACCGCGATGAACCCGTGGTCGCCGGTGCCGTGCGTGGTCGGCGAGAACCGCAGGCTCACCGGGTGCACGCCGCGGGCGGCGAATTCCAGTGCGAGGTTCTCGGAGCCGCCGCGCGGGGAGTCCGGGCCGTGGAACGGGGAAGCGTCGGCTTCGGTGGCGGGCCGGCCCTTGGCGAGGGCGGCGATCCCCGAGGCCAGCAGGAACGGGCGGCCGCTGTCCGCGAGCGCGTCGCCGATCGTCTCCACGGCGGCCCGCTCGGCGGCGTTCGACACGGCCGGGTTGGCGAAGTCGTGCTTGTTCGCCAGGTGGATGACGGCTTCGGCCGCTTCCGCACCCGCGCGGATGCTGCCGATGTCGTCGAGGTCGCCGCGCCGGACGTGGGCGCCCTTGGCTTCGAGCTTCGCGGCGGACGCGGCGGACCGGGCCAGCCCGGTGACCTGGTGGCCGGTCGCGAGCAGCTCGTCGACGACGGCGGAGCCGATCCAGCCGGAGGCTCCGGTGACGAAAACGCGCATTGCGTGAACTCCTTCTCACGGTTGATGTCAGTGACGGACGTCAGTCGCTGACATCAACACCGTACGCCTGCATGTCAGCTCCTGTCATCACTAGACTCGGCCGCATGGTGCGCTGGGAACCCGGAGCCGCGGAACGGCTGCAGAAGGCCGCGCTCGAGCTGTTCGCCACCCGCGGGTACGAGCAGACGACCGCGGCCGAGATCGCCGAGGCCGTCGGCCTGACCGAGCGGACTTTCTTCCGCCACTTCAGCGACAAGCGCGAAGTCCTCTTCGACGGCCAAGAACGCCTCGAGCGGGCGTTCCTCGACGGCGTGACCGCCGCCCCGGCCGACGCGTCCCCGCTCGAGGTCGTCGCCTCCGCGCTGCGGTCGGCGTCGACCTTCTTCCCGGACGAACGGCGCTCGCGCTCCCGCACCCGGCAGTCGGTGATCGACCGCAACCCGGCGCTGCAGGAACGGGAACAGCACAAGCTCACCGCGCTGGCCGCCTCGGTCGCCGATGCGCTGCGCGCCCGGGGTGTCGACGATCTCGCGGCCACTCTGGCGGCCGAGTCGGGGGCCACCGTCTTCGGGATCTCGTTCACCCGGTGGCTGCGCGACGGCGAGGAGCGCACCCTCGCCGCCATCGCGACCGAGGTGTTCGACGAGCTCCTGGACCTGGCCGGGAAGGCCGCCGCGGCCCGGTCGTGACGGCGGGCCGGCTCAGGCCGGCCGGAAGCTGCCCAGGCAGGGGTAGCCCGGGAGACCGGCCTTCGCCGGTTTGCCCGCCGGCGGGTAGCCCAGCAGCCACAGTTGCCCGGTCACCGCGACGTTCGCGGCCAGCGAGATGTCGGCGACGAGCTTGAAGCGCGTCTGCCGCCCGTCCGGGTACAGCGCCCAGCCCGTCAGCCGGACCGCGGTGCGCGCTCGCGGCACGAACGGTGTGTCGAGCGCGATCCGCAGTTCAACCCAGCCGTCCTCGGTGATCGGACGGCGGATCCGCAGGCTGCCGACGGCCGTCAGCAGGCCCAGCATCAGGAAGACCGCGCTGCCGCCGGCGACGCCGCCCAGCCCGGCCGCGTCCGCGATGCCTCCGGATTCGTCCTCCAGCGACGACACGAGTGCGAGTCCCGCCGCGCCCAGCGCCAGGAGCGTCACCCCGGTGACGGCCGACCGCCGGGCCTGGAACGCGCGGTGCGCGGCGAGCACCGGATCACGCGACGGCGGCGCCGGAAAGCGCGGGACGAACTCGGCAGGCACCGCCCCGGCGGCCGGGGCGTCCTCGATCCGCCCGGACCGCACCCACATCGCCCCCGGCGGGCGGACGAACACCCGCGGGCCCCTGCCGAGCACCCACAGCCGGCGCTCACCGGCCAGCTGGACCCGCGGCCCGTCGGACAGGCGCGTCCGCAGCCACCGGCCGTCCAGCAACCGCACCGAGACCCGCGAACCCTTGGTGCGCAAGCCATCGGGAGCGACGTCGAGCCGGTGGTAGGGCTCGCCGAAGAGACTCCGGATGCGCCGGTACAGGATCAGGACGTATGTCCACAGCAGAAGCAGGCCACCGAACGTGCCGAAGTAGACGTAGGGCAGCGCGCTCCCCCACCCTTCGACGACCACGAGCAGCACACCCAGCAGGACGAGCGCTCCGCTGAGTCCCATTCGGACAATGGTCAGCCCGGTCAATTCGCGGACAAATCCGGCAAACAGCGGTTCGGCCCCGGACGGCACATTCGGCAGGGGTTCGTGCACGCGGACTCTGCCCGCGCCGGAAGTGCCGTCCATGCCTTGTCCCCCATCGGTTCGTGTGCTCGGCCGCGGCAGCGTATCCGGCCACGGGCCGCTCACCGGAAACCGGGCGGGCAATTTCCGGAATGGGCGATCAGAGGTCGCCGAGCCGCTGTTGCACGCGGCGGACGTCGTCGGTGCGGCCCTGCTCCCGGAACGGCCCCAGGCCAGGTGCCAGACCGTGGCGTGCCAGTGGTGGCGGGCCGCGGTCTGCTGCGCGGCGAGCAGGTTCGCGTGCTCGGCGTCGCACCACGCCAGGGCCGCCGCCGCGTCGGGGTGCGGGTGCGCGTCGGCGTCGGGCAGGGCGAGCGGCATCGGGTCGCGGTGGGGGTTCAGCAGCCGGTCGGCGGCGTTCACCGCGCCGGTGTAGAAGGCCAGGACCCGGCGCAACGCCGTTTCCCGCACCGCGGCCGGCAGGTCGGCGGCGACGGCGGTGGCGTAGGCGCGCACGAGGTGTGCATGCCGTACCGGCTGCCGGGGGTGCGGTCGAGGAGTGACGCGTCGGCCAGCGCGCGCATCGTCATGTGCGTTTCCCGCTCGGGCAGGCCGAGCAGGTGGACGGCGGCGGGCAGGCCGATGTCGGGACCGGGCGCGATGCCCAGCAGGGCGAAGGAGGTGCGCTGCTGCTCGGTGAGGTGCCGCAGCGACCACGACAGCACGGTCGGCAGGCTCGCCGTGGGGTCGGTGGGGTCTTCGGAGTCGAAGACCGCCAAGCCGAGGGCCCGGTGATCGGCGACGACGTCGGCGAGGGGCAGGCGCGGGTCGGCGGCGGCGCGGGCGGCGATCAGCGCCAGCGCCAAGGGAAGCCCGCCGCACAGCCCGGCCAGCTCCGCGAGCGCCGGCTCGGCCGTCCTCGCGCGGCCCGGACCCGGCGCAGGAGGCGATCGGCCGGCACGGGCTGTCCGGCGTCGACCGCCAGCGCAGCCAGCACACACCGCTGCCGCGGGGTCCCGAGGCCGACCGGCCGGGCACCAACCTGGGCCGTCACCTCGCCGAGCAAGGCGATCCGGATCGGTGTTCCCCGAGCAACAGCGCGGTGACCAGGCACATGCAGAAGTCTGGCAAGAGATCGACACGGAGGGCCGGGCAGGGTGGCTTCGGGAGGGAGTCAGGTGCGAACGAACCACCACCAGCGCAACGGAACCTTTCCCGCGCTCGGCGGTGTCCGTTCCTGTGCGTGCCGCGGCGTCCCTGCGGGGCCGTCGGTGATCGGTGTCCGCTGGTGAACCCCCCGGTGGGTTCTTCGTTGCTGAGGGCAGAGAACCCACCGGGCCACCGGAAACCAGGGGCGTGTCCGCTTTGCTCCCATTGGCTGGTTCTGCGGAGAACTCCTTCCTGGAGGGGAGGCCGATCGGAGAATCATGGCTGCGGAGGGGGCGACGTGGCGCAGTTGCGCATTCACTTCACCGACACCGACATCGCGCGGACCCGGCTGAAACTGGAGATCGACCTCATGTGGGAGATCGTCGGCAGCGTGCAGGTCCTGCAGCACGCGGACGGGGGGCTGTCCTTCGACTCCTGGCGTCGCCGGGTGTGCGGGGGCATGAACCGGGACCGGGATCTGCGGGCGGCCGTGTCGACCCTGGTGGCGGTGGCGCCGCACGCGGCCTACTTCCCCGATTTCCTCACTCCCGCCGTGGATGGGTGCGATATCGGGGAGAGCGTCGACGCGGTTCTGTCGACGCCGGCCCGCCGGCTCGGTGCCGAGATCCGCCGCCTCCGGCCGACCGGGAGTCCGGCGGCGCAGTGGCTGGACGACCTCAGCCGCGGGAAGCCGGCAGCGCTGAAGCATCTGCGGTGTTCCTTGCGGCTGTACTTCAAGGCTCTCGTCGAGCCGTACCTGCAGGTGATCGACCACGGGCTGCGAACGGAGTGCGCCGGCGGGATCCAGCGCTACCTGCGGAGCGGCCCCGAGGGGTTGCTGGCGCGGCTCGGGCCGGGCGCGAGCTGGCAGCGGCCGGTCCTGACCGTCGACTACCCCGTCGATCGGGACCTGCACCTCGACGGCCGCGGCCTGCTCCTGATTCCCGGCTACTTCTGCGTCTACCACCCCGTGGCCCTCGCGGATCCGCTGCTGCGCCCGGTCCTCGTGTTCCCGCTCCGCACCGAATCCCGCCTGCTGGCCGGCGCCTGCAGCGGTGATCACGTGAGCGCGCTGCTGGGCACGACCCGGGCCACGATCCTGCGCTCGGTCGTCGACGGCAGCACCACCACCACGCTGGCCCGGCGGATCGGCGTCACCCCGGCGACCGTCAGCCACCACACGAACGTGCTGCGCGACGCCGGGCTCATCACGACCGACCGGCACGAGAACTTCGCGACGCACTGCATCACACCGCTGGGGCTGGAGGTGCTGACGTCCGGCTCCCGCCGGCAGCGGTGAGTACGGCCCGGCCCAACCCGGTCACGGGCCACCCACAGCTGCCTCAGCCGAGGTCGGCGGCTCGGTCCAGCAGCGTGTTCGACGACCGCACGAACGAGTCCGCGCAACCGCACGAACCGCGGATCGCCAGCCGGGTGGGCAAGGTCTGCAGCCCGCTCGGCCGCGCTTCGCTGTCGAGCGCTCCCACCAGCAGTTCCGCCGCCAAGCGGCCCATCTCGAAGATCGGCTGCTCCACCGTGGTCAGACCCGGGCTCGTGTACGCCGCGTACTCGATTCCGTCGAACGAGGCCACCGCGAGGTCGTCGGGGACGCGCAAGCCTCGGTCGGTGGCCGCGCGCAGGAGGCCCAGTGCCGCGAGGTCGCTCGTCACGAACAACGCCGTCGGCTGCCGGGGGCCGGCCATCAGCGTCTCGAGTGCTTCGTACCCTGCGCGGCTGCCGAATGGGCGGCGCAGCACCGGCAAGCCTTTGAGGCCGGCTTCGGCCAGCGCGCGCTCGTAGCCCGCCACGCGGTCGCGGGACGTCGAGACTTCCGGGCCGCTCAAGCACGCTATCCGCGTGTGGCCGTGGCCGATCAGGTGGGCCACGGCCTCGCGGGCGCCGTCCGCCGCGTCGGCCACCACCGTCGGCAGCTCGCCGTCGTCGAACGAGCGGTCCACGAGGACCACCGGGGTCGGGATCTTCGCGTACTCCGCCCGCAGTCCGGGGCTTGCCGTCGACGGGATCGCCAGCACGCCCTCGACCTGCCGGTCCATGAACGCGCGCAGGTAACCGAGCTCGCGGCTCTCGTCGTCGGCCGCGTTGCCGACCAGCAGCGGGTAGCCGAACCGGTGCGCCGTCTCCTCGACCGCCCGGGCCAGCAACGCGAAGTAGGGGTTCGCGCTGTCCGGGATGACCAGCCCGATCGCGTGACCGCGGGCCATCCGCAACGAGCGGGCCACCGTGTTCGGCCGGTAGCCGAGCTCCTCGATCGCGGCCAGGATCCGTTCCCGGGTCTCCGGCGCGACGCGCCGCGGCCCGTCGTTGAGCACGTAACTGACCAGCGCCGGAGACGTCCCCGCCCGCCGGGCGACGTCCGCCCGCGTCACCGCCATCCAAGAACTCCGATCCTCGGTTCGAGTCTTGACAAGCAGTGTGCCAGAGCACAGGATGCCTCATCAACACGAGTTGACACGCCTCCGCACCGCGGAATCAACACGAGTTGAATCACTCTGACCAGGGAGAACGCTCATGGGAAGCTGGAACCTTCGCCGCATCGTCGCGGTGACGGTCGCGGCCGTCGCGGTCACCGGGCTGACCGCGGCCTGTGGCCGCGGTGGTGACGACGCCGGGCAGGCGAGCGGTTCGCGGATCGCCATCGTCACCCGCAACTTCACCAACCCGTACTGGGCCGCGCTGCGCGACGGCGCGCTGGCCGAGGGCAAGCAGCGCGGCGTCGAGGTCAACGTGCAGGCGGGCACGTCCGAGACCGACGCCGACGGCGAGAACGCGAAGATCTCCACCCTGGCCGGACAGGGCTACGACTGCTTCGGCGTCGTCCCGGTCAACGCGAGCAACGTGATCACCCCGCTCGTGCCCGTCGCGCGCAAGAAGACCCCGATCCTCAACCTCGACTCGCAGATCGACCCCGCGGCCTCGAGCGCGGCGGGCGTCTCGTACGCGTCGTTCATCGGCTCGGACAACATCGCGGCGGGCACCCTGGCCGGCCAGAAGATGCTGACCGCGCTCGGCGGCACCGGCAAGGTCGTGATCCTGCAGGGCATCGCGGGCGAGCAGAACGGGATCAACCGCGAGAAGGGCTTCACCGAGGCGACCGGCGGCAAGCTCGACGTCGTCCAGCGCGCACCGGCCGACTACGAGCAGGACAAGGCGCTGCAGGTCACCGAGGCGATCCTCAAGGCACACCCGGACATCACCGGCATCTTCGCCGCGAACGACACCATGGGCCTCGGCGCCGTCCAGGCGATCAAGAACGCCGGGCTGGCCGGCAAGATCAAGGTGATCTCGGTCGACGGCATCAAGGACGCGCTCGACTCGGTCAAGCGCGGCGACCTCTACGGCACGATCACCCAGTACCCGTACGCCGAAGGCCAGCTCGCGGTGCAGGCGTGCATCGCCGCGCACGCCGGCAAGCAGATCCCGCAGCGGGTGGTCGCGCCGATCGCGTTCATCGACAACTCCGTCGTCGACCAGCAGCTCGCGTCCTTCCCGAAGCCGTTCGCGCCGTTCGACAACCCGCTCGCCCCGCTGGTCGCCGGATGACGGCCACGGCGGCCCGGCCGCGTTCCTTCGACCTCGCCCGCGCGGCCGACTACGCCGCGCCCGGCGCGCTGGTCGTGGTGTGGATCGCGTTCTTCATCGCGACCCCGCACTTCCTGACCCCGAGCAACCTCGGCGACCTGCTGGTCGCCTCGTCCATCCTGGCCGTGCTGGCGCTGGGCCAGCAGTTCGCCGTCGTGGTGGCCGGCATCGACCTGTCGGTGGGCGCGAACCTGCCGTGGGCGGCCGCGCTGCTCGGCGCGACGGCGACCGCCGGCGTCCCCTTGGGACTGGCGATCCTGCTCGCGATCGCGGGCAGTGTCGTCGTCGGTGTCGTCAACGGGTTCCTCGTGGGCTACCTGAAGATGACCGACTTCATCGTCACGCTCGGCTCGCTGAGCGTGGTCTCCGGGATCACCCTGCTGCTGACCGAAGGCAACACGGTCGCGGTGTCCTCGCCGTTCCTGCAGGCGATCGCGCTCGACGGGATCGGGCCGGTGCGCTGGTTCTGGCTGATCGCCCTGGCCGCCGCGGTCCTGGTGTGGTTCACGCTGTTCCGGACCCGCGCCGGCACGCACCTGCTCGCCGTCGGTGGCGGCTCGGACGCGGCGCTGGGCTCGGGCATCCCGGTGCGGCGCGTGCGCTTGGCCGCCTACGCCGCGTCCGGCCTGCTGTGCGGGGTCGCCGGCGTGATGCTGGTGGCCCGCAACGGCGGCGCGGACCCGTCGCTGCAGACGAACTACCTGCTGAGCTCGATCGCCGCGGTGGTGCTCGGCGGCTCGTCGCTGTTCGGCGGCAAGGCGTCGGTCGTCGGCTCGGTAACCGGGGCGGTGCTGCTGACGAGCCTGGTGAACGGCTTCACGATCATCGGGATCTCCCAGTACTTCCAGACGATCGCCGTCGGCGCGGTGGTGCTGCTCGCGGCCCTGCTCGCCCGGTTCCGGAAGTGAGGCCGCAGATGACAGCGGAGTACCTGATCGAGGCTCGCGACCTGGTGAAGTCGTTCGATGCCGTGCGGGCGCTGGACGGGCTGACGGCGGGCTTCGCCGAGGGCGAGGTCACCGCCATCGTCGGCGACAACGGCGCCGGCAAGTCCACGCTCGTGCGCTGCCTCACCGGCGTGCACCCGCCCACCGAGGGGCAGCTGCTGTTCCGCGGGGAGCCGATCCGGCTGTCCTCGCCCCAGGCCGGGCGCGACCTCGGCATCGAGACCGTCTACCAGGACCTCGGCCTCATCGACGACCTCGCGGTGTGGCAGAACCTGTTCCTCAACCGGGAGCTGCTGCGGCCGGTGCCCCTGCTGGGCGTGCTCGACCGGCCCCGGATGATCCGCGAGAGCCGCGACATCCTGAGCGGGCTCGACGTCAATGTGCCGTCGGTGCGCACGACGGTCCGGCGCATGTCCGGCGGGCAGCGGCAGAGCATCGCGATCGCCCGCGCGGTCACCTGGGGCCGGTCGCTGGTGATCATGGACGAGCCCACGGCGGCCCTCGGCGTGCGCGAGACCGCGGCGGTGGAGAAGCTGATCCTGTCGCTGCGCGACCGCGGTGTCACCGTGCTCATCATCAGCCACGACCTCGAGCAGGTGATGCGGGTGGCCGACACCGTCGTGGTGCTGCGCCGCGGGCGGGCGGTCGCGCGCCGCCCGGTCGCCGGCGTCACGGGCGACCGGCTGGTCGGCCTGATCACCGGAACGATTTCGGAGGACGGGTGAAACGCACCGGCCTGATCAACGGGCAGCTGACCAGGGCCTTGGCCGACCTGCGGCACACCGACCTGTTCGCCGTCAGCGACTCGGGCCTGCCGGTGCCCGGCGGCGTCGAGGTGATCGACCTCGGCGTCGTCTACGGCACCCCCGGCTTCTTCACCGTCCTGCGTCCGCTGCTGGCCGAGGTGACGGTCGAGGCGGCCTGGGCGTCGCGGGACGTGGTGGCCGCCAACCCGGACGTCCACCGGGAGCTCGGCGAACTCGTCGAGCCGCAGCTCGTCGCGCACGAGGACTTCAAGGCCCGGCTCGGGCAGTGCCGCTTCGTGGTCCGGACCGGGGACGCGACGCCGTTCGCCAACGTCCTGCTGCGGGCGGGGGTGGCGTGGTGACCGGGTCCGTCGTCGTGGTCGGCGCCGTGAACGTCGACCACGTCGTCGTGGCCGATCGGCTGCCGCGCGCCGGGGAAACGGTGGTCGGGCCGGCGATGGTCCGGCACGGCGGCGGAAAGGGGGCGAACGCGGCGGTGGCGGCCGCCCGCTTCGGCGCCCGGGTGCAGCTCGTCGGCGCGGTCGGTTCCGACGACGTCGGCGCGGGCGCGCTGGCCGAGTTGGCGGAGTCTGGAGTGGACACCCGGCACGTCGACCGGCTCGCGCGGGTGCCGACCGGTGCGGCGCTGATCGTCGTGGACGTCCACGGCGAGAACCAGATCGCCGTCGGCGCGGGCGCGAACGCCCACGTCGACCCGGACCGCGTCCGGTCCGCGCTGCGGGAGGCGTTGCCGTCCTGCGGGTGCGTGCTGGTGAGCACGGAGATCCCGGAGGCGGCCGTCGCCGCGGCGGTCGAGGAGGCCACCGGGGCCGGGGTGAGCTGCGTGCTCAACCCGGCCCCGGTCGTCCCGGTGGTCAGGGACTTGTTGCGGCACGGGCCGATCCTCACGCCCAACCGCGGCGAGGCCGGGGAACTCGCGCCCGAACTCCTGACGCTCGTGGGGCGGACGGGGGCGCCGGTGGTGGTGACGCTGGGCGGCGACGGCGTCCGGTACGCGCTGCCGGGCCAGGCTCCGGTCGACATCCCACCGCACCCGGCGACGGTGGTCGACACGACCGGGGCCGGCGACACGTTCAACGGGGTGCTGGCCGCACGCCTCGCGGCCGGCGACCCCTTGGACCAGGCGGTCCGGACGGCGAACATCGCGGCCGCGCTGTCGGTGTCCTCCCCCGGTGCCCGCGCGGGCGCCCCGACCCCGGCGGCGGTGGCGGCCGCCCGGCCGTGACCGGTGTTCACCGCCTTCGCAGCCAGACCCGCATCCGGCGCCCGCCCACCAGGAGGGCCGCGCCCGCGACGACCACGAGACCGGCGACCGTCAGCACCGACCCCAGTGACGGTGGTGCCTCCGGGGCGGGCGCCACGGCGACCGGGACCTCCGGCTGCGCCTGCACCGCACCACCGCCGTTCAGGGCGATCGCCGGGGGCCGGATCGCGCCCCACGGCTGCTTCTCGCCGGTGGCCATCGGGGCCGGTGGCGGGGTGACCGCCAGTCGTCCGGGCAGTGTGAGCGTGCCGATTTCGTAGTCGGCGAAGATGCCCTGGCGGGCCGAGACCCGCCAGTCGCCGTCGTGGGGCAGGGCGATTGCGGCCGCGTAGTGCGCCGGCTCGCGCAGGGCGACTCCGGGGAACACGACGGGGTCGCCCTGCGGGGGCGTGAACACCAATGCGGTCGCGCCCAGCTCTCCGTAGGTGGGGTGGGAACCGTGCTGCAGCACCCAATATCCGACGGTGTAGGGCTGGCCGGCCCGGACGGTGTCCGGCAGCGGGTCGAGGTAGGTGACCGCCCAGTTGCCCGCCACGGCCGCGGGCGCCGCCACCAGCAGGGCCGTCAGAACCGTGGCGAACACCGAGACTGCTCGTAGCTTCATGCCCGCTCTACACCGCACAACTCGCGCCGGTTCCGCGGGAACCTCCCGGCCGCGGCCGGTGTAGAGGAAGGTGGAACACCGGCAGGGAGGGGGCGGGTGACGGACGACGACGCGGTGGTGGCGCGGATCCGCGACGGCGACCCGGCGTCCTACGGGACGCTGGTCGACCGGTACACCGCGCTCGCCCACCGCACGGCCTACCTGCTGGGCGCCGGGCACGAGGCCGAAGACGTCGTCCAGGAAGCGTTCGTGAAGGCGTTCCGGGCGCTGCCGTCGTTTCGCGGCGGTGCCTCCTTCCGTGCCTGGCTGCTGCGCATCGTCGCCAACGAGACGCACAACCTCGTCCGCTCCCGGCGCCGGCGTGTCGCGACCGAGCTGCGCGCGACGCGCTTGGAACTGGTCCGGGACGACGACCCGGCGGCCCGGGCGCTGACCGACGCCGCCGGAGAGGAGTTGCTGGAGGCGGTGCGGGCCCTGCCCGAGAAGCACCGGGCCGTCGTGATCTGCCGCTACTTCCTCGATCTCACGGAAGGGGAAACCGCGGAGGTGCTCGGCTGCCCGCGGGGTTCGGTGAAGTCGCGGGCGCACCGCGCGTTCGCCCGGCTGCGGGCGCAGCTGGCCGAGCCGGACAAGGAGGCGGTCGGTGACTGATCCCCGGGACGCCCGGCTCGCCGCCGCGCTGCGCGAGCTCGGCGACCACCTCGACGTGCCACCCGCACCCGACGTGCGCGCGGCCGTCCTGGCCCGGCTGCCCGCACGGCCACGACGCACGATCCCGCGCTGGGCCACCGTTGCCGCGGCGCTCCTGCTGGTGTTCGCCGCCGCGGTCACGCTCTCGCCGGCGGTCCGCGCGACCGTGACCGACCTGCTGCGGTTCGCCGGCATCGAGCTGCGCAGCCAGCCCGGACCCGCCCTGCGCGGCCAGGGACTGCTCCCCGGCGAACGCTCGGTGGAGCTCACCGAGGCGCGCCGCCTGGCCCCCTTCCCGATCGCGGTTCCGGCCGCCCTCGGCGAGCCGGACGACGTCCGGATCGCCGACGACCCGGCGCGCGTCGTCTCGCTGCTCTACCAGTCCGGACCGGGCCGGCCGCCCGCCGCGGCCGGGCCGGTCGCCGTCCGGCTCGACGAGTTCGACGGCCGGCTCGGCCCGGTCTTCGAGAAGTTCCTCGGCATGTCCGACGGCCGCCAGGTCGGCGTCGCCGGAACCCCGGCGATCTGGCTCGACCGGCCCCACGAGCTCATGTACGTCGACCGGGCCGGGCAGTGGCGCACCGAAACGGCCCGGCTCGCCGCCCAGTCGCTGATCTGGCAGCGCAGCACCGTCACCTTCCGGCTCGAAGGCGCGTTCACCCTCGAGGACGCCCTGCGGATCGCGGCGACCGTGTCGTGAACCGGTCATCCGCCGGTGCCGGGCGGCCGGGCGCACGCGGCCAGCACGGTGCCGCCCATCTTGATCCGCAGCTGGGTCGCCGTGGCCTCGCCGAACAGCTGCCCGGTCGGCGTCAGCGGCGGCGGTCCGGGACAGAGGACGGTGCCGTTGTCACTGCGATAGATGCCGAGCCCGGCGACCGCGGTGCCGGTGGACGCGAAGACGAAGAACGCGTCGCCGGTCCCGGTACTGAACTGGACGCCCGGTGGGCTCACCGCCGCCGAGGGCGCGAGGACGGTCAGGATCGGCCGCTCGGTGGGCGGGGTGGTGGTGAAGTCCACAAGGGACACCGAGCGGCTGCCGGGGCCGCCGCCGGTCGAGGACTCCAGGATCAGGACGTGGTTGCCGGTGCCGATGAACATGTACCGCGACACGCCCAGGGTCTGGTGGAACACCGACCCGCTCGGGCCGCTGACGACCAGCCCCGGCAGGCCGGTGGTGGTCCTGGTGACGGTCCGGTCGGCCATCGTGGTGGCCGGCGCCGAGGACCAGGCCGGCGCGGCGCTGTTGGTGAACAGGCCGGTGGAGATGGTGATCGGGTCCGCGGCCGCCGCCGGTGTCCCGGCCGTGGCCGCGAACGTCAGGATGGTGCACGCCGCCAGGGCCACGCGACGGACCGGGCTCATTGGTGCGCCCAGGTGACCGCGAAGTTCTGCCCGTTCCGGCCGGCGTTTTCGGTCGTGGCGTAGGTGGTGGTCGCGTCCTGCTCCTGGATCTTCGTCCGCTGCCAGGTCGAGCCGGCGGTCATCGACCCGCCGTGCCCCGCGTCGTCGGAGGCGACCGCGTTGCCCATCAGCGCCCGGCCGTAGTTCGCCAGCGGGAACAGGTCGCTCGTCCCGAACCGGCCCGGGACCTCGACGATCCATTCGGCGCTGGTGCGGGCGCAGACGAGACCGGCGGCGCACGTCTGGGTGGTGGAGAAGCTCGTGTGCTTGGTGGCGTCGGCGACGGTGATGGTGAATTGCGTGGTCGCCGCGTCGTAGGCGACGTCGGCGCTGACGGAGTCACCGGCGTCGATGGTCAGGACGGGCTGGATGGCGTTGGCCGGGAACATCTCCCACCACAGCTGGTAGACCGGGGTGCCGTTGACGCACCGGGCCGAGCTGCCGCCCTGTTCGACCGTGCCGTTGGTCCACCCGTCGAAGCCGGCCCAGAACACCGCCCAGGCGTCGGACGCCGGGCAGGTGACCGGCCGTTGCGTCCACGACGCGTGCACGTGGGTGAACGTGGCGGCGGGAGTGGAAAGTGAGGTGATGGCGTAGCCGGCCCAGTTCCGCGAGGTGGCGTTGACCAGCGGACCGGCGACCGAGAGAGCCAGGCCGGTGTGCCGGGCCGGACCGGCGTATCCGAGGGGGGTGCTCGCGGGCGCCGCGGCCCCGGCGCTGAACACGACCGCGACCGCCGCGAGGGCGGTCAGCGGCCGGAGCCGTCGAAGTTTCATGGCGCCGACGGTGGCACGGCCCGTCGACAATCCGTCGACAGTCCGGTGTCAGGGCACGACGACCGGTGGGCTGAGGGTGATCGCCCCCGAGCCGGGCGGGCCGACGGTGACCCCCGCGCGGTAGGTCCGGGGCACGCCGCCGCGGGTGACGCGGATGTCGTACACCGCCGATTTGAGGAACTTCTCGATCAGGCCCCGGTCGAGCGCCAGCCGGGTGATGATCTTCTTGTCCCCGCTGGTGAGCATGCCGCGGATGAACGGCGAGAGCTCGTCGCCGTTGAAGGTCGTGTACGCCACCTTGAAGTCGACGTCGGCGCCCGTCTTGAACTCCTGGCGCATGAAGCCCTCGATGTGGTTGTTGGCGAACTGGTTCGCCCGCTCCGGCGCCAGGAAGATCGGGTACGCCTCGTGCCCGAGCCCCGGCCCGTGGAGGTGGTAGCGGATGTAGTCGGTCAGACCGTACTTGCTGCCCAGGTGCAGCAGTGATTCGTCGCCGCCGCGGACGAGGGCGGCGGCGACCCGGCTCCAGTCCAGGGTGCGGCTGATCGTGTGGATCCGGGCCGCCATCTGGGACAGCACGAGCATCCCCTGCACCCGGTTGCGGGCGATCGCCGACAGGCCGAGGGTGCCGATGTCCAGGATCAGGTCGGCGTCCGCGGCGCCGCGCTGCGCGGCCCGCCCGGCCGCGCCGGTTCGCCCCGTCGGCATCAGCGACGGCCATTTCGCGCCCTGCAACGCCGAGCCGGCCCGGCCCGCGGCCCGCGCGACACCGGACGCGGCGGCGGACACGTAGGGCAGGGCGCTCGTGATGATGGTGAACACCATCGCCGCCCGCTTCGCGTCGGCCTGCTCGCGTGCCGCCTGTGCGGCGTCCTTGCTCGCCATCTGCGCGGCGGCCGCGGCGCCGAGCATGTCCGCCCGCCGGTTCGCCGCGACGGAGTCGGCGACGGCGCCGCCCGCCGCGGCCACGTCCATCACCGCGAGGAACGCACCGGCGGCCGGGGCGGCCGGCGTCAGCAGCGCCAGCATCGCGACCACGTTGGCGACGGCGAGCCCCAGTTCGGCCTGCGCTTTCGCCTTCTCGGCCTCGGTGATCTTCTTGTTGTACAGGTCCACGAAGTACTTCACGCCGGCGGTGGACCAGTCCCGCCGGCCGCTCTCACCGCTCAGCAACCGGCTGATCGACGGGCCGAGGATCTTCCAGTCCACCTTGCCGGGCGTGCCGAGCATGGTGAGAAAGGTCTTCGCGTCGGTGGCGTTCTGCTTCGCGGTCCGGATGATCGCGTCGGTCGCGGCGGCCTCGGACTGGCCGGACAGCGCACTGACCGATTTCAGCTCGTGCCGCTCGTGCAGCACGGCGAGGTTGGCGTCCTCGGCCAGCATCGCCGCCATCAGTTCCTTGAACATCCCGGTGTTTTCGACGCACTGCCGGTGGACGTCGCGCAGCACGCCCAGCGCGACGTCGTCGATCTCCCCGCCCCGCTTGCGTTCGGACTCGACGTCGAGGTCCGGGTCGAACAGCACCGGCGAGAGCTGCTCTCCCGGCGGCTCCGCGGCGGCCGGGCCACCGGGTCCGGGCAGCAGCGCGGGTGCCGGAGCGGGCGGCGGCCCGGGTGGCGCCAGCAGGCTGATGTCGGTGCGCCGCACCCCGACCTGCGCCCCGCGCAGGATGTCCGGCCAGTTCTCGAGGAAGTCGACCACGGTCGCCGCGTCGACCAGGCTGCCCGCGTCGGCCAGCGGTTTGGGGGCGGTGCTGCGGCTCACCAGTTTCTCTTTGTCTTCGACGCCCTCCGGGCCGCTGTGGTCGGCCGGCATCCTGGACTGGTTTTCCTTCGCCTTGTCCTCTTTGGCTTTCTGCAGTTCCTGGGCCAGGTTTTCCAGGCGGACGACCTGCGAGCCCAGCGTGGACTGCGACAGCGCCACGGTGTCGGACGCGAACGCGGACAGCAGCGGGCGGGCGGCGGCGACCGGGTCGATCCCCTCCTTGGTGACCGAGCGGTCCCACAGGTCGTGGTACGCCGGATCGGCGATGGCTTCGGGCAGCTGGAGGCCGAGCTTCGCCCAGAGCTCCTCCAGCGTGCTGTTGAACGGGATCAGGCTGTCCAGTTCCTTCTTGATCGGAGCGGCCTGGCTCGGGTCGACCTGCCGGGACACGCGCAGGCCGCCCGGCCGCTCCAGGAACCGGCCGACGGCCTGGTTCCCGGCCAGCCGCTGCAGCCGCAGGAGTCCCCCGGGCGCGTCTTGCCGCGTGCCGGTGGGCTGGGTCTGCGGGTGCGCGCGGGCGACCGGTGCGGACGTCCGCTCCACGTGCTCCGGCATGGGTCAACGGTACGTCCGCGGTGTCCGGTTCCGCGCCGTCCACCAGCCGCCTTTCCGGGCAGCCCGGGCTGCCCGGAAAGGCAGTCAGGCGTAGAGCGTCGTCCGGATGATGTCGGTCAGGACCTCGACGACGTTCTCGTCGTGCTCCGGCTCGGTGCCGCGGACGAGGTGGCTGCCCGCACGTTCGACCATCCAGGTGAGGACGGCGGCGGTCTCGGCCGGGCGGACCGGGCGCATCACGCCGGCGGCCTGGCCGCGTTCGATCGCGTCCCGGGTGGCGTCGATGATCGCCTGCATCAGCGCCTGGACCTCGGCGGCGACGGTCGGGTCGTACGCCGCGGTCTCGGAGATGACCGTGAAGGCGGCCGCTCGGCGGCGGTAGACGGCCACGATCGCGGTGACGGCCTCCGCGAGACCGGCCTGGTCCGCCGTCTGCCACCAAGTGCTGGAGACCTCGCGCAGCTCGGTCAGCACGGAGCCGGCGAGCCGCCGGACCAGGTCGCCCTTGTCTTCGAAGTGGACGTAGAAGGTGGAGCGGGAGATCCCGGCCGCCGCGGCCAGCCGCTCGACGCTGAGCTCGGTGAAGCTCTCGCCTTCGCCGACGAGCTCCTCGGTGGCCGCGAACAGCCGTCGTTCCAGCTCTTCGCGGCGGTCCTGCCGTTTGCGGCCGGCGGGCCGGGTGACTGAGGGCACGTCCGGATCATAGCGGGACAGGATATCCGGACATGTTGTCCGGACACTGTGTCTTGACTAAGTGTCCGGGATCGGCGCATGCTGGGCGCGACGAGCCCGGGGAGGCGTTGTGAGAGTTTTGTGGATCGTGTGGGGTATCGCCGTGGTGAACGTCGTGGCGTTCTTCGTGAGCTTGGCCGAGTACCTGATTCGGGCCCGCTTCACCAAAGCGGGTATCCCGTCCGTGCCGCTGATCTCGCTCTTCTTCGCCGTCGGGACGACGCCGGTGGGTGGCCTCTGCGGTCTGCTGCTGATCGCGCTGACCGACGCCGGCGTCGGCCTCGTCGCGGGCACGGCCGTCGTGCTCGCCGGGCCCGCGCTCGTCCTCGCGTTGTTCGTCGACAAGTGGTGGCGTTCTTCCCGGTTCACGGTCGGCCGTGGGTCACCGCCGACCAGGCGTCAACCGCGCCGTGTCCGTAGAAGCCGTTGAAGGACGGGTCGCCCGCGCATGTTGCCGTGTATGAAGCGTCGTGGCCTTCGTCGAAGTAATCGACCGTGCGCGGGACCGGGCAGGGGATCTTCGCCGCCGTCCGCTCGAGGATCCGCTGCACGACGTCCGGGTCGAGGCCCAGTCCCCCGCCGCGGACCGGGTGGCCGTACTGCGACACGATCAGCGCCGCGACGCCGGCCGCGTGCGGGGCCGCCATCGACGTTCCCTGCAGCCACCGGAAGTAGCCGGCCCGGCCGTCGGCGGCCGTCTGCTTCTCGATGCCGACCGACGCACCCGCCGGGGTGACGTCGCCGGCGGCGTCGATGTACCCGGCCGCCACCCCGACACTGCGGGCGTAGGTCGAGAAGATCTCGTTGTCGCGGCTGTCGTACCACGGCGTCCCGAAGTAGTCGCGTTTGTACCCGCCGGGCGCGGACACCGAGATCCGCTCGAGGCCGTAGTTCGAGTAGTCCGCCTTCGCCTGGGACGGGCCGAACCCGGCCACGCCGATCGTGTGCGGCCCTTCGAGCGGCAACGTCAAGCAGGTCGCGTTGTCCACCGTGCGCGGGTGCGCCCGGTTCGAGGGGTAGTCGGGGCTCGTCGCGTCCGGCTGCGGCGCGCCCAGGTCGCTGTGCTGGTTGCCCAGGGCCACCACGATCGTGACGCCCTTGCGGTGGGCGTAGTCCAGCGCGCGTTTCGTCGCCTCGATGACGGTGCGCTGCTCGGCCTGCTCCGCGGGGGAATCCGCCGGGTTCGCCGGGCAGTTGAACAACCACGGGTCGATGTAGAACGACATGTTCACGACGTCGATGCCCGCGTCGCCGGCGTAGGTCAGCGCGTCGACCGTCGGCTGGAGGAAGTAGAAGCCCGAGTCCTGGGCGGCGCGCAGGCTCACCAGGGTCACGTTCGGCGCGACCCCGGAGACCCCGAAGCCGTTCGCGGCCGCCGCGATGGTGCCCGCGAGGTGCGTGCCGTGCCCGGTGCCGTCGACGTCGACCGGGTCGACGCAGCCGCGGTACTCGCACGGCCCGTCGACCGGCACGCCGTTCTCGTCGGCGACGATGTCCTTGGTGAAGTTGCGCGAGCCGGCGCGGTCGAAGTTCGGCGCGAGGTCCGGGTGGGTGGCGTCGATCCCGGAGTCGATCACCCCGACCTTGACCCGCTTGTCGCCGGGCTGGACCGTGCGCGCGAGGTCCGAGCGCACGGACTTGAGGCCCCAGAGCCGGTCGTCGAGCGGGTCGAGGCCGGCGGACGAGCCCTTCGGCCTGGCCACGCCGCGGCCGGCGTCCGGCTCGGCGACGTCGGGTTTCGGCACGGTCCGGCCGGCCTGGGGCACGGTGCCGATCGACCTCGACCGGCCGGCGCCGAACACCGCGCGATCGCCCGTGACCCGGTCGAGGAACCCGCCGGCGGGGGCGCTCGCGGTGATCAGGCCGGCCGCGGCGTTGCTCGTGACAACCGTGCCGCCCGCCGCGCGGATGGCCTTCTCGGCCGCCGCCACGTCGTAGCCGCCGGCCTTCTCCCGGGCCAGGACGGAGAACTCGGTGGTGGGGCCGGACAACCGCGGCTGCGCCGAGCTGGGCACGGCGAGCGCGCCCAGCAGCGGCACGGCCACGGCCAGTGCGAGAGATCTCTTCACAGCTGTTCCCCTGAGTGACGCAGTTCCAGCGTGCAGCACTTGACGCTGCCGCCCCCTTTGAGCAGTTCCGATAGGTCGGCGCCGATCGGCTCGAAGCCCCGTTCCCGCAGCTGCGCGCTCAGCCGCGTGGCGGCCTGGGGCAGGACGACGTGCCGTCCGTCGGAGACGGCGTTCAGGCCGAACGCCGCGGCGTCGGCGGCGGAAGCGATCACGGCGTCCGGGTACAGCCGCTCGAGCCGCCGCCGGCTGGCGTCGGTGAACGCCTCCGGCCAGTAGGTGATCGTCTCGTCGTCGAGCACGGCCAGGGCGGTGTCCAGGTGGTAGTGCCGCGGATCGACCAGTGTCAGCCCGACCACCGGCAGGCCGAAGAACGCCGCGGCCTCCTCGTGGGCGCGGGGGTCGGTGCGGAACCCCGATCCGGCCAGGATCCGGGGGCCGGCGACCAGGAAATCGCCTTCGCCTTCGTTGTGCCACCGAGCCTGGCGGACTTCGCGGTACCCGCGCCCGGCGAACCACTCCGCGTACGCCGCGGACTCCGGTTGGCGCTGCCGGTGGCGGAAGCGCGCGACCAGCACCCGGCCGTCGACGACGGTGGCCCCGTTGGCCGCGTACACCATGTCCGGCAGCCCGGGCCGCGGGTCGAGCAGGTCCACCCGGTGGCCCAGGTCGAGGTAGAGGTCGCGCAGCCACTCCCACTGCGTGACCGCCAGCCCGGTGTCGGTCGGTTTGCCGGGGTCCATCCACGGGTTGATCGAGTATTCGACGTCGAAGTGGCCCGGTCTGACCATCAGGTAGTGCCGCACTGTTCTCCTCGGGTGATCAGGCCGTCTGCAACGACTTCGTGGTGCCCACCAGCCGCTTGACCAGCTGGTCGCGGATGCGGGGCGGGATGTCCGGGGCGAACCGCCGGAAGTAGCTCTCGGCGTGCGCCGGGCTGTCCATCAGGAACGGCAGGTCGAACACGACCAGCTTGCGCACGGCCAGCAGCGGGACCGGCGCGCGCAGCGCCTTGAACTCGTCGTTCCACAGGCCGGGCTGGTCGCAGACCGGGTGGAACTGCCCGATCATCAGCCCGTCGGCGACGAACCCGTCCTTGGCCTCGCGCTGCAGGTCGTCCAGCGGGGTCGCGTCGTGGTGGTCCAGCTGCGGCAGCACGAGCAGGATCGTCAGCAGCTCCCGGTGCTCCGGCGGGAAGCCGGCCGAAAGCCGCTCGTACCACGCGCGCAGGCTCTCGATCGCGGCGTGCGCGTCGACGTCGCCGCTCGGGGCGGTCAGCGCGGCCAGGTGGAAGAGTCCTTTGTGGAGCGACGGCTGGGTGTAGGGGCACACCGGGCCGTTGCGGCCGAGATCCGGGTGGGCGGACACCAGGTACCGCCACGCCCAGGCGAGGATCTCGCGCAGGGGCGGGAGGTGCTCGGCCGGCACGGCGCCGCTGCTCACCTCGGCCGCCGTCCAGATGCCCACCTTGTCGTCGCCGATCATGAGCCGATGCTTTGCGCGAAGGTGAAGAACCCGTCCGGATCGACCCGCTCCTTGATCTCCTTCAGCCGCGGGTAGTTGACGCCGTAGTAGGCGGTGCGCCAGTCCGCGAGGTCGGGGTCGGTGAAGTTCTGGAACGCGCGGCCGGACACGTGCGGCGCCATCGCCTCCCCCAGCTCGCCCAGCCAGCGGAGGTTGGCCTCGACCACGGCCGGTTCGTCGTCTTCGGCCCACGAGGTGTCCATGGCCAGCAGGAACATCGTGTCGCGGTGGACGAACGCGGTGTCCGTCGCGCCCACGCGGTTGATCGCGCCGCCCCAGGAGAACAGCGCGGCCCCGCCGCCGTCCGGGTTGCCACTGGCCGGACGGCGTTCGACGAACGACAGCATCGTGGCGATCGCCTCGTCGGGCAGCGGCCGGGTGGCGATGTTCGTCCGGGACGCGAACGCGCCCTCGGCGGTCTCGTGCCGCAGGTCGTCCTTGGCCTGCCAGAAGGTCCGGTCCGCGATGGCCGTGCGGGCTGGCGCGGCGACCGACAGCACGGGGTCGAGGATGTCCCGCAGTTCCGCGGCGGACCCGAAGTGCTGCCCGACGGCCGAGACGACCGGGGCGCCGCCGGCCCTGCTGACGCCGATCCGGGCCGCGAACTCGTCCGGGGCCTGCCGCACGGTGTCCTGGAGGACGGAGAAGACCTTCGCCGCGTCCGCGCTGTCCCACAGCAGGACGTAGGTGGCGCAGCCGGCCACCGGCCGCGCCTGGAAGGTGAAGGACACGTTGACGCCGAAATTCCCGCCGCCTCCGCCGCGGCAGGCCCAGAACAGGTCGGCGTTGGTGTCGGCGTCGCAGTGCCGCAGCTGCCCGTCGGCGGTGACGATCGTGGTCGCGACGAGCGCATCCGCGGTCAGCCCGTACACGCGGGAAGTGGCGCCGCACCCGCCGCCGAGGGTGAGCCCGCCGATTCCGACCGTGTCGCTGTTGCCCAGCGCGAACGCCATCTCGTGGGGTTCGATGGCGGCGTAGACGTCCGCCATCAGCGCGCCGCCCGCGGCGGTCACGAGCCCGGTCGAGCCGTCGGCGGTCACCGCGTTCAGGGCGCCGAGGTCGAGGACGAGCCCGGTGCCGACCGAGTGGCCCGCGAAGCTGTGCCCGCCGCCGCGGGCGACGACGCCGATGCCGGTGTCGCGCGCCCACGTGATGGCGCGCTGCACGTCCGTCGCGTCGGCCACGGACACCACGCCGGCGGGGGTGATGCCGGCGAAGCGTTTGTTGAACGGCGTGCTCGCCGCGCGGAACCCGGCGTCGCCGGGCCGCCGGACGCGGCCGGTGACCGCGCGCTCGAGGCGTCGCCAGTCCTCGTCGGAGGGGCGCCGGGCCACTAGTTCACCTCGTCGAGGTAGGAGACACCGGTGGCGGCGTGCGGGCCGTAGCGCTCCCACACCTCGCGCAGCCGGAGGTGACCGTCTTCGGCCACCTCCGGGGTGTTCACCGTGTGCCCGCAGATCACCTCGCCGGTGGCGAGCACCAGCGTGTACCCCAGGTGGAGGACGCCGTTCTCGCGCTGGGTGCCGGTGAGCGCGCCGCGCCGCACCTCTCCCCCGGCGAACTCCGCCCAGACGACGTCGTCCTCCTGCCGGTACACGGCCACGGCCTCGGCGCCGGGCTTGCGGAACTTCCGCCCGTCGTAGTCGATCACGCCGGTCCCGCCTCACCGGTGTCGTGCGCGACGAACTCGGCCGACATCTCGCGGTCCCACCAGATCGCGTAGTAGGAGAAGTCTTCGCCGTGGGCGGGGTCGTTGAAGAGGTGGTGTTCGAGGCCCGGGCGCAGGAACACGAGGTCCCCGGCCGCGAACGCGTGCCGCCGCCCGTCGCCGGTGACCACCTCGGCCCGCCCGGCCATGCCGATGAAGATTTCGTGTTCGTGGTGGGCGTGGGCGACCGAGGCGTCACCCGGGCGCAGCACGCACCAGGCCCCGCGGAAGGGGGCGGTCAACCCGTCCCACGGGTAGAGCAGCTTCATGTCCAGTCCGTAGGCCCGCGTCAGGTTCTCGGGCTCCAGCCTGCGGATGTCCAGGAGGGCAAGGTCTTGGTCAGTCACATCCCACTCCGATCAGCGTGGTCCGACGCCGATCGACGCTAGGTGCGGCCGGTTTCCCGGCGATAGGGGAACTGTTCCCGATCGCCGGTGAATTCGCCCCGGCCGAGGCCCGCGTCCCGTGCCAGCACGATCGCCTGTGCCCGATCGGCTACACCGAGTTTCGTGAAAATTGCCGACACACGATTGCTGATGGTCTTGGACGCGAGGCCGAGATCGCGGGCGATCACCGCATTCGAGCGGCCCGCGGCGATGCGATCGAGCACCTGCCGTTCCCGGGTCGTCAGGTGCGGAAAGGGATACGGTTCGGGACCGGCGGTGCGCACCAAAGTGCTGAACCGGGCGGCGATCGCCCGGCCGACGATCGCCTCGCCGGCCGCCACGACCCGCACCCCGCGCACGATCTGCTCGGCGTCGGCGCCCTTGACCAGGTACCCGCGCGCCCCGGCGTGGATGGCCGATCGGACGGCGGTGTCGTCGTCGGCCGCGCTCAGCACGAGGACCTTCGTTTCCGGCGACACCATGGCCACCCGGCCGATGACATCGACCGGCCCGGACCCGCCGAGCTGCGGATCGACCACCAGCACGTCCGGGCGGTGCCGGGCGGTTTCGGCGATCGCCCCGTTCGCCGTGGCCGCCTCGCCCACCACGAACACGCCGCCGGCGTGCTCCAGCGCGGCCCGGACCCAGTGCCGGACCGACGGCTGCGGGTCGGCGAGCAGCACGGTCAGCGGGGCGAGATCGGGGTGTTCGACCGGCCACAGCCGGGCGGTGTAGCCGAAACCGGTGGCGTGACTCATCGTTCCCCCAAAAGTGAACTGCTGCCGATCCGTCGCCGATCGGCTCCTCCCGGTGAAAGCGCGTGCCGCGCCTTCCATATCCGACAGGAGAGTCTCGCCGTAAGGGATAATTGATCGCAATCAATTTCCTTGATCGCAATCAATTCGCCAGGACGGCGGCCGGGACGCAAACGATCTCGGCGAGATTCCCGGAAGCCAGGGAAAGCCGTCCCTACCACCCGGGAAAGAGTGCTCCTTACGATCGGTCCGGCGGCACGCGGCACGCCGACCTATTCCCAGAAATCGGAGTGTATCTGTGACCGAAGTACAGGTGGGTTTGCTCGCGATCGGCGCCGGACCGGCGAACCTCGCGCTCGCGGTGGCCATCGAGGAGTCCGGGCACCCGGAACTGGCCCGGCAGACACTGCTGCTGGAGCAGGGACCGGACATCAAGTGGCAGCGCGACCTGCTGATGCCGTGGGCGCGCAGCCAGGTCTCCTTCCTCAAGGACCTGGTGACCCTGCGCAACCCGCGCAGCAAGTTCTCGTTCCTCAGCTTCCTCCACGACCAGCAGCGCCTCGACGAGTTCGTCAACCTGGGAACGTTCCATCCCTTCCGGTGGGAGTTCTCGGATTACCTGCAGTGGGTGGCGAAGTCGCTGGAGGAGGTGCGGATCCGGTACGACGCGAAGGTGCGGAGCATCGAGCCCGCGCGCGACGCCGACGGGTCCATCGTCGGCTGGGTCGCCACCCTCGCCGGCGGGGACACCATCCGCTGCCGCGACCTGGTCGTCGGCGGCGGCCGGGACACGCACGTGCCGGACGTCTTCGCCGGCCTGCCGGCGGACCGGCTCATCCACAGCGCCCAGTACCGTCGCCGGATCGCGCAGCTGCCCGCGGACGCGCCCCTGCGCGCCGTCGTGGTGGGCGGGGCGCAGAGCGCGGCGGAGATGTTCATGGCGCTGCACGACAACCTGCCCAACAGCACCCGCACGATGATCGTGCGGTCGGTGGGCCCGCAGAACTACCAGACGAGCAAGTTCGTCAACGAGCTGTTCTTCCCGTCGTTCGTCGACCGGTTCTACGACAGCCCGCCCGAGGTCCGCCAGCAGGTGCTCGACGAGATGCGCCTGACCAACTACGCCGGCGCGGCCCCGCCGTTCCTCGACCACATGTACACCACGCTCTACCAGCAGCGCGGCATCGGGCAGCACCGGTCGGAGGTGCGGACGCTGACCGAGGTCGTCGGCGCCCGGGTCACCGGCGACGAGGTCGTGCTCGACCTGCGTGACCGCACCAGCGGCAAGGTGGAACCCCTGCACTGCGACCTGGTGCTGCTCGGCACCGGCTTCGACAACCGGATGCCCGCGCTGGTGCGCGACCTGGCCGAGCACGTGGGCCTGGCGGAGATCTCGGTCAGCCGCTGCTACCGGGTCGACCTCGGCGAGTCCGCCTGGGGTGCGGTGTACCTGCAGGGCGTCAACGAGGCCACGCACGGGATCGCCGACTCGCTGATCAGCGTGCTGGCCCACCGGTCCCGCGACATCGTCGACGACCTGCTCGCCCGCCGCGGCGGCGGCGAGCGCGAGGCCGTCTGATGGACCGCCTCGTGGTGATCTCACCCGCGCCGACGGCGAACGGGGACCTGCACCTGGGCCACCTCGCGGGGCCGTTCCTGGCCGCGGACGTCTGTACCCGCTACGCCCGCGCGACCGGCCGGGAAGCCTTGTACGGCACCGGCATGCACTTCACGCAGAACTACGTCGTCGCCGCGGCCGAGCGCCTCGGCGTGGACCCGGAGGACCTGCGGGAGCGCTCGGCCGAGCAGGTCCGGCAGACGTTCTCCGCGATGGGCGTCGAGATCGACGGGTTCGGCTGCCTCGGCGACCGGTTCACCGCGATGGTGACCCGCTTCTACGAGCGCCTGCACGCCCGGGGCCTGCTGGAGCTGCGGGCGGTGTCGTTCCCCTACCTGCCCAGCACGGGCGAGTACCTGATGGACGCCTACGTCACCGGCGGGTGCCCGTTCTGCCTCGCCGACGGGTGCGCCGGGATCTGCGAGAGCTGCGGACTCCCGATCGCGCCCGGGGCGCTGATCGGGCCGCGCTCGGCCACGCGTCCGGACGAGCCCCTGGAGCTGCGCGAGGTGAACATCCTCGTGTTCCCGGTGGAACGCTACCGCGCCGAGCTGGAGGCCTACTTCGCCCGGACGCCGATGCGGCCCGGCATGGCCCGGCTGATCGAGGCCGCCCTGGCGCGGCCGCTGCCGGACTTCCCGATCACCCAGCCGGCGTCGTGGGGCATCCCGGCGCCGTTCCCGGAGGTGGCCGGGCAGGTGTTCTACGCGCACATGGAAGGCATGCCGTGGAGCATGTTCACCACCGCGCTGGGCGCCGAGCGGCGCGGGGCGGTGCTGGCGGCCGACGACGAGCTCTGGCGCTCCGGCGCCGGCACGACGGTGGTGTACTTCCTCGGCCTGGACGCGACCTACCCGTTCGCGATCGTGGGCACGGCGTTGCTGACCGCGCTCGGCGAGCACGTGCTGCCGGCGCAGTACCTCACCAACGAGTTCTACGAGCTGGCCAGCGAGAAGTTCTCGACCAGCCGGGGGCACGTCGTGTCCGGCCGGGAGCTGGCCACCGAGGTGCCGCGCGACCTGATCCGGTTCCACCTGTGCGCCACGAGCCCGGAGTACCAGCGCACGGACTTCACCCGCGAAGCCCTGCTGCGCGTCGGCGAGACGCGGCTGACGGGGCCGTGGAACCGGGTCGCGGCGGCGGTCGACCGGTGGGTGGACCGCGGTCCCCTGCCGGTGTCGGCCTCGGCGAGGCGGACGGCCCGGCGGATGGCGGAGCGGTTCGCCGACGGCTACGAGCTGCGGCGGTTCAGCCTGACGGCGGCGGCTTCGACGCTCGCCGAGCAGCTGGCCCGGCTGGACCGGCTGGCCGCGGCGGTGACGTCGGAGACGGCCGGTGACCTGTGTCATCAGGTGGACGTGTTCTTGAGGTGCGCGGCGCCGATCCTGATCGACCTCGCGGCCGCGGCCCTGCCGGACACGATGCTGCCGGGCCACCCGGACGCGGACACGGTGACCCCGAAGCGCTTGCCGCGGCTGTCGGTGACGGTCAAGGCGGCTGAGGCGTCCGGCGTGACTGACGCAGTGGGCGCGGCCGGCGGCACCGGGCCGGCCGCGGTGGCACGAGCGCGGACCGCGCCCGTCGCCCCCGACGCGGCCGG
>NZ_JBSGJD010000103.1:0-30159 GCF_053605405.1 Amycolatopsis sp. NPDC003861 | reverse complement strand
GGGTGCTGGAGTTCGTCGGCCGCGCCGACGACCAGGTGAAGATCCGCGGCTTCCGAATCGAGCTGGGCGAGATCGAGACGGCCCTGGCCGCGCACCCGGACGTCACCGAGACGGTGGTCGTCGCGCGGGACCGGCGGCTCGTCGCCTACGTCGTCACGGCCGGGAAGCCGGACCTGCGGGCCTGGCTGCAGCGGGACCTGCCCGACTACATGGTGCCGTCGGCCTTTGTGACGCTCGACGCGCTTCCGTTGAGCGCCAACGGAAAGGTCGATCGCCCGGCGCTCCCGGAGCCCGCTGCGGAACCGGTGGCCGGGTACGTGCCGCCGCGCACCGAGACCGAGCGCGTGCTCGCCGAAGTCTGGGCCGGCGTGCTCGGCGTGCCCGGTGTCGGCGTCGAGGACAACTTCTTCGAGCTCGGCGGCGACTCGATCCTGAGCATCCAGGTCGTCTCGCGGGCCCGGCGGCACGGTCTCGCGCTCACCCCGCGGGACCTGTTCGCGCACCAGACCGTCGCCGCACTGGCCGTGGCGGCGGGGTCGGCCGCGGTGACCGTGGCCGAGCAGGGGCCGGTCACCGGCGCCGCCGCGCTGACCCCGATCCAGCTCTGGTTCTTCGCCGGCCACTTCGGGGACCCGAACGGGTTCACGCAGTCGGTGCGGATCGAGCGGCCCGAGCCGTTCGACGTCGAGACGCTGCGCGCGGCGCTGACCACGCTGACCGGGCACCACGACGCCCTGCGGATGCGGTTCACCGTCGCCGGCCAGGAAAACGCCCCGGCCGGACCGGCCGAACTCCTCGGCGCGGAGATCGACGTGACCCGCGGGCCGCTGCTCACCGCCGAACTCCTGGAGCCGGCCGTCCTGCTGCTGACGGTCAACCACCTCGTCGTCGACGGCGTCTCGTGGCGGATCCTCCTGGAGGACCTCGACACCGCCTACCGCGGGGGGCCGCTGCCGCCGAAGACGACGTCGTTCCGCGACTGGGCCAACCGGCTCGCCGGCCACGCCGAAGCCGGTGGCTTCGACGACGAACTGCCCTATTGGCGCACCGCGCTCGCCGTCGACGGGTCGCTGCCGATCGACACCGACGCCGCCGAAGCGGGCACCGGCACGGTCACCACGCGCCTGGACGCCGAGCTGACCCGCGCGCTCCTGCAGGACGTCCCCGGCGTCTACCGGACGCAGGTCAACGACGTGCTGCTGGCCGCGCTCGGCCGGGTGCTGGCCCGCTGGACCGGCCGCGGCGGCGTGCTGATCGACCTGGAGGGCCACGGCCGCGAGGACCTGTTCGACGACGTCGACCTGTCCCGCACGGTCGGCTGGTTCACCTCGCTGTACCCGGTCGCGCTGCGGATCGACGACGACTGGGCCGCGCTGCTCAAGTCGATCAAGGAACAGCTGCGGGCCGTGCCCCGCCGCGGCGTCGGCTTCGGCGCCCTGCGGTACCTGACCGGGACCGCGCCCGCACTGCAGCCCGAAATCAGCTTCAACTACCTCGGCCGGCTCGACGGCGCGGCCGGCAGCCTCGACTCGGCGGTCGGCGAAGGCGCGGGCCGGGCGCACCTGCTCGACGTCGTCGGCCGGGTGGACCGGGACACCCTCGAACTGACCTGGTCCTACTACCGCGACACGCACACCGCCGCCACGGTGGAACGGCTGGCCGCCGAACTGGTGGCCGCGCTGGGCGAAGCCGTCGCGCACTGCGCCGAGCCCGGCGCCGGCGGCCGCACCCCGAGCGACTTCCCGCTGTCCACACTGGACCAGCGGCAGGTGGACCGGATCGCCGGCGACGGCCGCGGCGTGGCCGACATCCACCCGCTGACGCCGATGCAGGCGGGCATGGTCTTCCACGGGCTGTCCCAGGAAGCCCAGGGTGTCTACTTCGAACAGGTCACCGCCGTCCTCGACGGCGTGGCCGAGCCGCGGTTCCTGGCCGAAGCCTGGCAGCACGTGGTCGACCGGACACCGGTGCTGCGCGGCAGCGTCGTCTGGGAGGACGTCCCCGAGCCGCTCCTGGTCGTCCACCGCGCCGCGCGAGTGCCGGTCACCGAGCTCGACTGGCGGGACCGCGACCGCGAGGAAGCCCTGCGCGAGCTGCTCGCCGACGACCGTGAGACGCCGTTCGACCTGGCGACGGCGCCGCTGCTGCGGGTCACCCTGGCCCGGCTGCCGAACGACGCCGTCCAGCTCGTCTGGACCTTCCACCACGTCCTGCTCGACGGCTGGAGCGTCTTCCAGGTGCTCTCCGACGTCTGCACGGCCTACGCGGCCCTGCGCGACGGCACCGCGCCCGCTCTGCCGCACCGCCGCCCGTTCGGCGACTACGTCACCTGGCTGCGCGGCCAGACCGCCGACGGTGCCGAAGGGTACTGGCGCCGCGAACTCGCCGGCGTCACCGAGCCGACCCCGCTGCCCTACGACCGGATTCCCGCGGCCACCCACGAATCGAGCTCGTCGACGTGGGTCGGCCGCGACCTCGGCGAGGCGGCGACCGCCCGGCTGGCGGCGTTCGCCCGGCGCGAGCGGCTCACCGTCAACGCCGTCGTGCAAGGCGCCTGGGCGCTCCTGCTGGCCCGGCACAGCGGCGAGGACGACGTCTGCTTCGGCGCCACCGTGTCCGGCCGCCCGGCCGGGCTCGCCGGAGTCGACGACATCACCGGCATCTTCATCAACACCCTGCCGGTGCGGGTCACCGCCGACCCGGCGGCCCCGGTCGCCGGCTGGCTGCGGGGCCTGCAGACCGCCCAGGCCGAATCACGCCGGTTCGAGCACGTCCCGCTGACCGCGGTGCAGGCCTGGAGCGGCGTCGAGGGCGGCCGGAACCTGTTCGACAGCCTGGTCGTGTTCGAGAACTACCCCGTCACGGCCGACGATGTCGCCGGGCACGGCGTGCGGCTGCGCGAGCTGCAGGCCATGGAGACGACCAACTACCCGCTCACCGTCGTGGCCGCCCCCGGCCCGCGCCTGTCGCTCGGCCTGGGCTACGACACAGCGCTGTTCGACGCGGCGACGGTCGAACGGCTGACCCGGCAGCTCGAACACCTCCTGGACGCGATCGCCGAAGACCCGGCCCGGCCGCTGCGGGACTTCGACGTCGCCGAACGCGACCAGGTCCTGGTGGCGTTCAACGACACCCACCACGAGGTCCCGGCGGTCACCCTGACCGAGCTGATCGAGGCCCAGGCGGCGCGCACGCCGGACGCGGTCGCGGTGGTCTCGCGCGAGGAGCGGCTCACCTTCGCCGAACTCGACGTGCGCGCCGACCGGCTGGCCCGGTTGCTGGCCGCGCGCGGCGCCGGTCCGGAACGGATCGTCGCGCTCGCCTTGCCGCGCTCGGTGGAGATCGTCGTCGCCCAGCTGGCCGTGCTGAAGACCGGCGCCGCCTACCTGCCGGTCGACCCGGACTACCCGGCCGAGCGGATCGCGTTCATGCTCGCCGACGCGAAGCCGGTCGTCGTGGTGACCAAGCCGGGCACGGCGCTGCCGGTCGGCGACGCGCTCGTCCTCGACGGCTCGGAAGCCCACGGCCCGGCCACCCCGCTGGGCCGGTCCGTGCCGCTGACCGCCCCGGCGTACGTCATCTACACCTCGGGCTCGACCGGCACGCCCAAGGGTGTCGTCGTCACCCACGCCGGCCTGGCGAGCTTCGCGAGCGCCGAGATCGCCCACTTCGACGTCCGGCCCGGCGACCGCGTGCTCCAGTTCTCCTCGCCGAGTTTCGACGCGTCGGTGCTGGAGCTGTGCATGGCGCTGCCCGCGGGGGCCGCGCTGGTCGTGCCGCCGCCCGGGCCGCTGCTCGGCGAGCACCTGGCCGCGGTGCTGCGCGAGGAAGGCGTCACCCACGCGCTGGTCCCGCCGGTGGCCATGGCGAGCGTGCCGGACGTCGCGCTGCCGGCGTTCCGGACGCTGGTGGTCGGCGGCGAAGCGTGCCCGGCCGACCTGGTGGCCCGCTGGGCGCCGGGCCGCCGGATGATCAACGCCTACGGGCCCACCGAAACCACGGTGGTGGCGACCTGGAGCGACCCGCTCGAACCCGGCGCCACCCCGCCGATCGGCCGGCCGATCCGCAACACCCGCGTCCGCGTCCTCGACGCCGCGCTCCGGCCGGTGCCGATCGGGGCCGCGGGGGAGTTGTACGTCACCGGGGCCGGGCTCGCCCGCGGGTACCTCGACCGGCCGGGGCTCACCGCCTCGCGGTTCCTCGCCGACCCCTTCGGGGCGCCGGGGGAGCGGATGTACCGCACCGGCGACCTGGTGCGGTGGCGCGCCGACGGCACCCTCGAGTTCCTCGGCCGCGCCGACGACCAGGTCAAGATCCGCGGTTTCCGGATCGAGCCCGGCGAGATCGTGGCGGTGCTGCGCAAGCACCCGCAGGTGCGCGACGCCGCCGTCGTCGCGGACGGGCAGCGGCTGATCGCCTACGTGGTCGGCGAGGCGGGGGCCGGGCTGCGGGAGCACGTCGCCGCCGCGCTGCCGGCCCACTTCGTGCCCGCCGCGTTCGTCCGGCTCGACGCCCTTCCCCTGACGGCCAACGGAAAGCTGGACCGGCGCGCGTTGCCGGCGCCGGCCGCGCCGGCGGAGGCCGCCGAGTACGCGGCTCCGGAGACCGAGACCGAAGAGGTCCTCGCGGCCATCTGGGCCGAGGCCCTGGACCTCGACCGGGTCGGCGTCGAGGACAACTTCTTCGCCCTCGGCGGGGATTCGCTGCGCAGCCTGCGGATCACGTCGATGACGAAGTCCGCCTTCGACGTCGAGATCACGCCCAAGGACGTGCTCACCGCGGGCACCGTGCTGGCGCTGGCGGAGCTCGTCGAAGAACGGGTCCTGCAGGACCTCGAGCGGCTCGCCGCCGGCCAAGACCACTGAAAACACCGTTGAGAGGAAGGGAAAATCCCATGCAGGACGACGCCCAATTCCAGGTACTCGTGAACGACGAGGGCCAGTACTCGCTGTGGCCGGTCGCGAACGAGGTACCCGCGGGCTGGCGTGCCGACGGCTTCCGCGGCGGCCGCCAGGAGTGCATGGACCACGTCGACGAGGTGTGGACCGACATGCGGCCGCTGAGCCTGCAGCGGCAGATGGCCGCCGACGCCGAGCCTGCCGCGGCCCGTCGTGAGTGAAAAAGCGGGTTAGAACCCGCCTTTCCACTCACGACCGGCCCCTTCGACCCGACGCGGAAGGTCCCCACCCCATGCCCACACCCACGACACTCACCCAGGCCACCCTGCGGGTGCCGGTACCCGCGGCCGATGGCCGGCTGCAGCGGCTGCTCGCCGGGCTGGCCCACAAGCACGGCGTGCCGGCCGCCCAGCTGGTCGTCACCGACGGCGGCCGGACGGACGCCGTCACGGCCGGTGGGATCACCGCCGAGGCGAAGGTCCCGGCCGGCTCGATCACCAAGGCGTTCACCGCGGCCGTGGCGATGCTGCTCGTCGCCGACGGCGACCTCGACCCGGACGACCCTCTCGGCGAGCACCTGGACGGCCTCGGCCCGCAGGTCGGCAGACCGACGGTCGGGCAGGTGCTCAGCCACACCGGCGGGCTGCCGGCCGCGCTCGGCGCCGCGGCCGACGGCGGCTCGGCCCGCCGCTACCTGCGCGCCTGCCGCGAGGCCGGGCTCGTCCAGCCGCCCGGCCTGGGGTTCTCCTACTCGAACGTCGGCTACGTGCTGACCGGGTACGTGATCGAGGCCATCACCGGGATGAGCTGGTGGGAGGCGGTGGAGACGCTGCTGCTCGACGAGCTCGGCATCGACGCCGCGTTCGTCGTGGAGCCGGGCGCTCGCCGCCGGACCGGCGCGCACGTCAGCGGGCACGCCGTCCACGCGGCGACCGGCCGCGCCCGGCCGGTGGCGCAGACCCTGACGCCCGCGGAGGCCGCGGCCGGGGCGCTCGCGCTGAGCGCGTCGGACCTGGCGGCGTTCGGCGGCCTGTTCTGCGGTGGCGACGGCCCGCTGCCGGCGGACCTGGCCGAGCTCATGCGCCGCCCGATCCCGGGGGCGGAGCCGTTCGGCCTGGCCGACACCTGGGGGCTCGGCCTGGCGGGTTACCGCGGCGCCGACGCGGACTGGACCGGCCACGACGGCACGGCCGACGGCACCTCGTGCCACCTGCGGATCGACGCCGCACACGGCCGGATCGTCGCGTTGACCACCAACGGGAACACGGGTGCGGCCCTGTGGACGGACCTGGTCGCGGCCCTGCGCGCCGACGGCCTGCCGGTGGGCGACTACGAGCTGCCCCGCGACCTCGACCGGGCCGCCCGCCCGGCGGCGGACCTGTCGGGGCACTACACCAACGGCGACCTGGAGTACCAGGTGGACGTCCGCGCGGACGGCGACGCGGTGCTGGTGGTCGACGGCGAGGTGTACCCGGAACTGGCGCTGCTGCGCGACGGGTCGTTCTCGGTCCGCGAGCCGGCCACCGGCCGCCGCATCATCGGCGGCCGGTTCCTGACCGACCCGGCGACCGGGACGGTCAGCGCCATGCAGGCCGGCGGCCGCGTCGCCCGGCGGCGCCGCCGCGCCTCCTGAACTCCCACCACCCGAACTGCGTTGTGAGGAAACGAAAGCGATGACCACCTCGAGGAAGAGCCGCATCGATGCGTTGCCCGCCGAGCTGCGGGAGACGCTCAAGCGCCGGCTGGCCGGGCGGGCGGAGCGGACCGATGTCATCGGCCGGGCGCCGCGGGAGGACGCCCTGCCGTTGTCGTTCGCGCAGCAGCGGCTGTGGTTCCTCGACGAGTTCCGCCCCGGGGACGCCGAATACAACAGCGCCGTCGCGCTGCGGCTCACCGGGCCGCTCGACACCGGCGCGCTCGCCGGCGCGTCGCAGCAGCTGGTGGCCCGCCACGAAGCCCTGCGCACCACCATCGACGACGCCGGCGGCACCCCCGTCCAGGTCATCCACGACACCCTGGACGTCCCGCTCCGGACCGTCGACCTGACCAGCGACCCCGCGCTGCGGCCCGCCGACCTCGACGAGGTGCTGGGCACCGAGTACAGCCGGTCGTTCGACCTGCGCCGCGGGCCGCTGGTGCGGCTGCTGCTGGTCCGGGCCGAGCCGCAGCGCCACGTCCTGCTGATCACCGCCCACCACGTCGTCACCGACGGCGAATCGATGGGCATCCTCGTCGGCGAGCTCGGCGCGCTCTACGCGGCCGCCGTCCGGGGCGAGGCCGCGGACCTGCCCGAACCGGCCGTCCAGTACGCCGATTTCGCGGTGTGGCAACGGAACCGCCTCGCCGGGCCCGCCCTCGACCGGCACCTCGCCTACTGGACGACGCAGCTGGCCGGCGTCGAACCGCTCGACCTGCCCGCCGACCGGCCGCGGCCCGCCGTGCGCACCACCGCCGGCGCCGTGCACCACTTCCGCGTCCCGGCCGAGGTCGCCGCCGGGCTGGCCGACCTGGCCCGGACCCACGACACCACGCTCTACACCGTCCTGGTCGCGGCCTGCCAGGTGCTCTTCGCCCGCTACACCGGGCGCACCGACATCGCCGTCGGCACCGTGGTCTCCGGCCGGAACCGGCCCGAGCTGCAGCGGACCGTCGGCTTCTTCGTCGACACCGTCGTCATCCGGTCCACTGTGGACCGCACCGCCCCGTTCGGGACGTTCCTCGACGCGGTCCGCACGACCGTGCTGGAGTCCTTCGAGCACGCCGAAGCTCCGTTCGAGAAGCTCGTCGAAGCACTGCGCCTCGACCGCGACGCCAGCCGCACCCCGCTGTTCGACGCGATGGTCCTGCTGCACGGCAGCGCGGGCAGCCCGGTGGACTTCGCCGGGCTGACGGCCGAGCCGGTCGAGGTGGCCCGCCGGGCCGCCAACTTCGACCTCACCGTCGAATTCCAGCCGGCCGGCGGCGTCCTCGAAGGCTCCCTGGAGTACAACACCGACCTGTTCGACGCGCGGACCGCCGTCGCGATCGGCGAGCACCTCACCGTGCTGCTGACCGCGATCGCCGCCGACGCCCGGCGCCCGGTCGGCGACCTGCCGCTGCTCACCGCCGGCGAGGAATCCCGGCTGCTCACCGAGTGGAACGCCACCGCGCTGGACGTGCCCGCGGCCACCGTCACCGAGCTGTTCGAGTCCCAGGCGAAGCGCAGCCCGGACGAGACCGCGCTCGTCGCCGGGGACATCGCGCTGAGCTTCGCCGAGCTCAACGCGATGGCCAACCGCCTGGCCCGCCACCTCGTCACGCTGGGCGCCGGCCCCGAGCGCGTCGTGGCCCTCGCCCTCCCGCGCACCGCCGACGCGATCGTCGCCTTCCTCGCCGTGCTCAAGGCCGGTGCGGTGTACCTGCCGATCGACCCCGCCCTGCCCGCCGACCGGAAAGAGCTGCTGCTGCGCGACTCCGGTGCCGAACTGGTCCTCGGGCCGGCGGACGTCGCGGACCGGGACCACCCCGGTACCGACCTCACCGACGACGACCGGATCGCGCCGCTGCGGCCGGACAACACCGCCTACGTCATCTACACCTCCGGGTCGACCGGCCGCCCGAAGGGGGTGGCCGTCCCGCACCGCAACCTCACCAACCTGCTCTTCAACCACCGCACCGATTTCGCCGCACCCGGCCGCCGGCTGCGGGTCGCGCTGACGGCGACACTTTCCTTCGACACCTCCCTCGAAGGCCCGCTGCTCATGGCCGACGGCCACGAGCTGCACCTGATCGGCGAGGACACCCGGCTCGACGCGGACGCGCTCGTCGACTACATCGCCGAGCGCCGGATCGACTTCCTCGACCTCACCCCGACCTACCTGCGCCGGCTGATCCCCGCCGGGCTGCTGACCGACCCGCGCCACCGCCCGAAGATCCTCATGCTCGGCGGCGAAGCCCTCGACGACACGCTCTGGCGGGACCTCTCCGGCGCCGAAGTCACCGTGGCGCACAACTTCTACGGCCCCACCGAGTACACAGTGGACGCCGTCTCGTGCCGGGTCGGCGAAACGGCCCGCCCGGTGCTGGGCCGTCCCCTGGCCAACACCCGCGCCTACGTCGTCGACCAGGACCTGCGGCCGGTGCCCGCCGGCGTGCCCGGCGAACTGTGCCTCGCCGGGGCGCAGCTCGCGCGCGGCTACCTCGGCCGGCCGGGCCGGACCGCCGGCAGCTTCGTCGCGAACCCCTTCGGCGCGCCGGGGATGCGCATGTACCGCACCGGCGACCGCGTGCGCTGGACCGCCGACGGGCAGCTGGAGTACCTGGGCCGCCTCGACGACCAGGTGAAGATCCGCGGCTTCCGCGTCGAACCCGGCGAGGTCGAGGCCGCGCTGGTGCGCCTGCCCGGCGTCTCCGCCGCCGTCGTCGTCGCCAACCGGCCCGAAGGCGGGCACGCCCGGCTGGTCGCCTACGTCGTCGGCACCGCCGAGGTCACCCCGGACGGCCTGCGTACCGCCCTGCGGGCCACGCTGCCCGACTACCTGGTGCCCTCGGCGTTCGTCCCGATCGACGCGATTCCGCTGACCCCGCAGGGCAAAGTCGACCGCCGGGCGCTGCCCGCCCCGGACGCGCCGACGGACGGCCAGGCCTACGTGCCCGCGCGCACCGCCGTCGAACACCAGCTGGTGGCGATCTGGTCCGAGGTGCTCGGCAACGACCGCATCGGCGTCGAGGACAACTTCTTCGGCCTCGGCGGCGACTCGATCCTCAGCATCCAGGTGGTCGCCCAGGCCCGCCAGGCCGGCCTGCGCCTCACCTCGCGCGACATCTTCCTGCACCAGACCATCGCCGGCCTCGCCACCGCCGTGCAGACCGCCGCGGTGCTCGCCCCGGCGGCGGGACCGGTCGCCGGCCCGGCCCCGCTCACGCCGATCCAGCACTGGTTCTTCGCCACCCACGGGCCCCTGGCCCACTTCACCATGTCGCAGCTGCTCGAACTGCCCGCCGACGTCGACCAGCAGGCCCTGCGGACCGCCCTCGACGCGGTCGTCGCCCACCACGACGCCCTGCGCACCCGGTTCTTCACCGTCGACGGCCACTGGCGGCAGGAGGTCACGCCGACGCCGCCGACCGGCGTCCTGCGGATCCGGGACCTGTCCTCCCTCGGCGACGCCGGGCAGCGCGCCGGTATCGAGGCCGCGGCCGCGCAGGTGCGCGCCGGCCTCGACCTCACCACCGGCACCCTCGCCGGCGCGGCGCTGCTCCTGCGCGGCACCCGGCCGCCGCTGCTGTTCCTGGCCGTGCACCACGTCGTGACCGACGGCGTGTCGCTGCGGCTGCTGCTCGGCGACCTCGAAACCGCCTACGGCCAGGTCGTCTCCGGTGCCCCGATCCGGCTCGCGGCAAGCGCCACGCCGTTCACCCAGTGGGCGCACCTGCTGGAACAGCACGTCCGCGACGGCGGGTTCGCCGACGACCTCGAGCACTGGACGCGGGTGGCCCGCCGGGTCCCGGCGCAGCTGGCCGCCGACCACGCGGGCGCGGGCACCACCGGCTCCACCCGCACGCTGACCGTGACCCTCGGCGCCGAAGACACCGACGCGCTGCTGCACCGCGTCCCCGCGACCTACCGGACCCAGGTCAACGACGTGCTGCTGAGCGCGCTCGGCCGGGCCCTCGCCGACCGCACCGGGGAAGCCGGAGTCCTGATCGCCCTGGAGGGGCACGGACGCGAGGACGTCCTCGACGGCGTCGACCTCTCCCGGACGGTCGGCTGGTTCACCACGCAGTTCCCGGTGGCGCTCGACCTGCCGCCGTCGGGGGACTGGGGCGCCACGCTCAAGGCGGTCAAGGAGCAGCTCCGGGCCGTCCCGCGCCGCGGCCTGAGCTACGAGGCGCTGCGGTACCTCGGCGAGCCGGACGCGCCGGGCCACGCCCTGCAGGCGTTCCCGCTGCCGCAGGTCTGCTTCAACTACCACGGCCGCTGGGACGCCCAGGCCGGCGAGCGGGGGTTGTTCCGCGGGCGGCACGACAGCCCGGGCGCGGACATCGCCCCGGAGGAGGCGAGCACCTACCAGCTGGACGTCACCGGGGTGGTGGAGTCCGGCGCGCTGTCGCTGACGTGGTCCTACTCCGACCAGGTCAACGACGAGCACACCGTCCGCGAGCTGGCCGAGGCGATGCTGACCGGCCTGCGGGAGATCGTCGCGCACTGCGCGCAGCCCGGCAGCGGCGGCCGCACGCCGTCGGACTTCCCCCTGGCCCGCCTCGACCAAGCCGGGGTGGACCGGCTGGCCGGGGACGGCCGCGACGTCGACGACATCTACCCGCTGACTCCGCTGCAGGCGGGCATGTTGTTCCACAGCCTTTTTGCGGGGGGTCCGGGTGGCGGAGCCCCCGGCCCGGGGCGGAGCCCCGGATGTGACAGCCTGCTCGATCCCACCGCCGACGCCTATGTCGATCAGGCGCGGATGCTCCTGGACGGCGTCCGCGACCCCGACGCGTTCGCGCAGGCCTGGCAGCAGGTCGCCGACCGCACCCCGGTCCTGCGCACCGAGCTGGTCTGGGACGGCCTCGAGGAACCGCTGCAGGTCGTGCGGCACCGGGCGGCCGTCCCGATCACCCGCCACGACTGGCGGGGCCTTTCCGAAGCCGAGCAGGCCGAACAGCTGGACCGGCTCTCGGCCGAAGACGCCGCTCGCGGCCTGGACCTCACCACCGCGCCGCTGATGCGGCTGGCCGTCGTCGCGCTCACCCACGACCGCGTGCTGCTGATGTGGACCTCCCACCACATCGTGCTCGACGGCTGGAGCCTCGCCCAGATCTTCACCGAGGTGTGCGAGCAGTACGCCGCGATCACCGAGCACCGGGTCCCGCGCGTGCCGGCGCACCGGCCGTTCCGCGACTACCTCGGCTGGCTCGCCGCCCAGGACGTCACCGCGGCCGAAAACCACTGGCGTGATGTGCTTGCGGGCTTCGCCGCCCCGACCCCGCTGCCGTGGGACCGGCCCCCGGCCCAGGCCCACCGGACCCGCTCGTCGCGCACGATCCGGACGTCGCTGTCCACAGAGGACACCGCTCGGCTGCGGGCCGTGGCCCGGCGCCACGGTCTCACCGTCAACACGCTCGTGCAGGGCGCCTGGGCGCTGCTGCTGGCCCACTCCGGCGGCGAGTCCGACGTCGTGTTCGGCACCACCGTTTCCGGCCGCCCCGACGACCTGCCGGGCGTGGAGACGATGATCGGGATGTTCATCAACACCGTCCCGACCCGCACGCGGATCGACCGCGGCGAGCCGGTCCTGGCGTGGCTGCGGCGGCTGCAGGACGAGCAGAACCAGGCCCGCCGCTACGACTTCCTCGCGCTCGGGAAGCTGCGCGCCCTCAGCGACGTCCCGCCGGGGGAGAACCTGTTCGACAGCATGGTCGCGTTCGAGAACTACCCCTTCGACGAGAACGCCGCCGCGCAGGCGGGGGTCACCCTGCGCGAGGTGACCGCGCTCGACGCCACGACGTTCCCGGTCACCCTGCGCGCCTACGCCGACCGCCAGCTCGGCTTCGAGCTGGCCACCGACCCGGCGCTGTTCGACGAGGAAACGGCCACCGCGCTGGCCGCCCGCCTGGAGACCCTGCTGCTCGGGCTCGCCGAGGACCCGGACCGCCCGATCGCCCGGCTGCCGTGGCTGTCGGCCGCCGACCGCGCCCGGCTCACCGTCGAGCCGCTCCCGTCGCTGCCCGCGCCGACCCTCACCGAGCTGTTCGCCGCCCAGGTCGCGGCGCACCCGGACGCGGTCGCTCTCACCGCCGAAGGCACGCACTGCACCTACGCCGAGCTGAACGCGCGGGCCAACCGCCTGGCCCACCGGCTGATCGCGCTCGGCGCCGGGCCGGAACGGTTCGTCGCGCTGCGCCTGCCGCGCTCGCCGGAACAGGTCGTCGCGATCCTCGCCGTCCTCAAGGCCGGGGCCGCGTATCTGCCGATCGACCCGGCCACCCCGGCCGAACGCGTCGAGCGGATGTGCGCCGACACGGCTCCCGTCGCCGTCCTCGGCCCCGACGACGTCGACGTGGCCGAGGGGCCGGACACCGATCCGCCGCCGCGCTGCACGCCGGACCACCCCGCCTACGTCATCTACACCTCCGGCTCGACCGGGCTGCCCAAGGGCGTGGTGATCCCGCACCGCAACGTCACCCGCCTGTTCGCCGCGACCGCGCGCTTCGGCTTCGGGCGCGACGACGTCTGGACGCTGTTCCACTCCTACGCGTTCGACTTCTCCGTGTGGGAGATCTGGGGCCCGCTGCTGCACGGCGGCCGGCTCGTCGTCGTGCCGCACGCGGTGTCCCGCTCGCCGCGGGAGTTCCTGCGGCTGCTGGCCGACGAGCGGGTCACCGTGCTCAACCAGACGCCGTCGGCGTTCTACCAGCTCGTCCGGGCCGACGAAGACGACCCCGGCGCCCGGCTCGCGCTGCGGTACGTCATCTTCGGCGGCGAGGCGCTCGACACGCGCCGGCTGGCCGGCTGGTTCGCCCGCCACGGCGACCGCGCCCCGCGGCTGGTGAACATGTACGGCATCACCGAAACCACCGTGCACGTCACCGAACACGACCTTCGGTCCGAGGTGGACACTCCGGGTGTCATCGGCACCGCCCTGCCCGACCTGCGCGGGTACGTCCTCGACACGGACCTGAACCCGGTCCCGGCCGGGGTGCCCGGCGAGCTCTACGTGGCCGGCGACGGCCTGGCCCGCGGCTACCTCGGCCGCCCCGGGCTGACCGCGGCCCGGTTCGTCGCCGACCCCTTCGGCGCGTCCGGGTCCCGGATGTACCGATCCGGCGACCGGGTGTCCCGCACCCACGACGGCGCCCTGCGCTACCACGGCCGCGCCGACCAGCAGGTCAAGATCCGCGGCTTCCGGATCGAACCGGGCGAGATCGAAGCGACCCTGCTGACCCTGCCCGACGTCGGCTCGGCGGCGGTGCTGGCGCGTGAGGACGAGCCCGGCCGCAAGCGGCTGGTCGCCTACGTCGTCCCGGCGAGACCGGACGCGCCGCCGAGCACCGCGCGGCTGCGCGAGCACCTGGGCCGGTCGCTGCCGGACTACATGGTGCCCTCGGCGTTCGTCACGCTCGGCGAACTCCCGTTGACCCGCAACGGGAAGCTCGACCAGCGGGCGCTGCCGGCCCCGGCCGCGGCCACGGCAGAGCCCGCCGAGTTCGCCGAACCCCGCACCGAAACCGAACGCACGGTGGCGGCGGTCCTGGCCGCGACGCTCGGCCTGGAGCGCGTCGGCGCCGACGGCAACTTCTTCGAACTCGGCGGGGATTCCATCCTCAGCATCCGGTTCACCTCCGCGCTGCGCGAGGCGTTCGGCGTCGACGTGTCCCCGCGGACGGTGTTCGACCACCCGACGGTGGCGGGCCTGGCCGCCGCGCTGCCCACCGCGTCCGCCACGCCGCTGTCCGCGGTGATCACGCCGGTGGGCCGCGACGGCGAGCTGCCGCTGTCCTTCGCCCAGCAGCGCCTGTGGTTCCTCGACGACTTCGCGCCCGGCAGCACCGACCACGTCACGGTCTTCGGCGTGCGGCTGCGCGGCGACCTGCGGCCCGACGCGCTCGCCCGGGCGCTCACCACGCTGATCGCCCGGCACGAGTCGCTGCGCACCACGTTCCCGGCCGTCGACGGGCGTCCCCGCCAGGTCGTGGGGGAGCCGTGGCAGCTCGCGCTGCCGGTCACCGACGTCGCCGGCCCGGAGGAGCTGCGGCGGCTGCTGGCCGAGGACCTCGCCCGGCCGTTCGACCTCGCCCGGGGCCCGCTGCTGCGCGCCCGGCTGGTCCGCGTGGCCCCGGACGACCACGCCCTGGTGCTGTCCCTGCACCACATCATCACCGACGGCTGGTCGATGGGTGTCCTGATCGGCGAACTGGCCACCCTCTACGGCGACGAGCGCGCCGAACTCCCGGCGTTGCCGATCCAGTACGCGGACTTCGCCGCGTGGCAGCGCGAGCGCCTCACCGGCGACTTCCTCGACGAGCAGCTCGGCTTCTGGCGCCGGGAGCTCGACGGCCTGCGCCCCCTCGACCTGCCGACCGACCGCCCGCGTCCGGCCACCCGGACGGCCAACGGCGCCGAGCACGAGTTCACCCTCGGCGCCGAGGCCCTCGCCGGGCTGCGGCGGCTCGGCCGGGACCGCGACACGACGCTGTTCACGGCGCTGGTCGCGGCCTGCCAGCTGGTGCTGCGCCGCTGGTCCGGCCAGGACGACGTCGCCGTCGGCACGGTCACCTCCGGTCGCGACCACCCGGAGGTCCAGGACCTGGTCGGGCTCTTCGTCAACACCGTCGTGCTGCGGTCCTCAGTGGACGGACGGCGGGGTTTCGGGGAACTGCTCGGCACCGTCCGCCGGACCGTCCTGGACGCCTTCGCCCACCAGGACGTGCCGTTCGAGCGGATCGTCGACGAGCTGAGCCCCGACCGCGACCCCAGCCGCACCCCGCTGTTCGAGGTGCTGGTCACGCTGCAGAACGCCGGCAACCGCCTGCCCGCGCTGGCCGGGCTCACCGCCGGCGAGCTGACGCTGCCGATGACCACCGCCGGGTTCGACCTGAGCGTCGAGTTCGAAGAGCGCCCGGACGGGCTGCGCGGGCTGCTGAACTACAACACCGACCTGTTCGACGCGGCGACCGTGCGCCGGTTCGCCGAGCAGCTCACGGTCCTGCTCGCCGCGGTCACCGCCGAACCCGACCGGCCCGTCGACACCCTGCCCCTGCCCGCGGCCGAAGAGGAACTGGTCGTCGGGACGTGGAACGCGACCGGCCGGCCGGAGCCGGAGACGACCGTCGTCGGGCTGTTCGAGGCGCAGGCCGCCCGGACCCCGCACGCGACCGCGCTCGTCAGCGGTACCACTGCGCTGACCTTCGCGGAGCTGAACGCCCGCGCCAACCAGGTCGCGCGGGTCCTCGTCGCCCGGGGTGCCGGGCCCGAGCGGCTGGTGGCGGTCGCCTTGCCGCGCTCGGCCGAACTCGTGGTCACGATCCTCGCCGTGCTCAAGGCCGGTGCCGTCCACCTGCCGCTGGACCCCGAGCTTCCCGAACGGCGGCGGGAGGCGCTGCTGGCCGACGCGCGTCCGGCCCTCGTGCTCACCGAACCCGTTGCCGCCGAGGGAGCGGACACGAATCCCACCGACCGGCCCGCGCCGGACCACGCGGCCTACGCGATCTACACCTCCGGCTCCACCGGAACGCCGAAGGGCGTCCTCGTCACCCACCGCGCCCTGGCCAACTTCGCCGTCGACCACGCGGACCGGTTCACCGCCGCGGCCGGGAAGGACCGGCTGCGGGTGGCGCTGACCGCCGCGTTCTCCTTCGACGCGTCCTGGGAGACCGTGCTGCTGATGCTCACGGCCGGGCACGAACTGCACGTGATCGACGGCGACACCCGGCTCGACCCGGTCCTGCTCGCCGGGTATGTCGCCGAGCACGGGATCGATCTGGTCAACTCGACACCGTCGTTCGTCCGGCACCTGCTGGAAGCCGGTCACTGCCCGCCCGTGCTCCTGGTCGGCGGGGAGGCCATCGGCGAGGCGTTGTGGCGCGACCTGAGCGACCTCGACGGTGTCACCGCGTTCAACCTCTACGGCCCGACCGAGTGCACGGTCGACGCCACCCTCTGCCGGATCGGCGAGACCGGCCGCGAAGTGATCGGCCGTCCCACCGGGAACGTGCGGGCCTACGTCCTCGACGACCGGCTGCGTCCGGCCCCGATCGGCGTGCCCGGCGAGCTGCACCTGGCGGGTGTCCAGCTGGCCCGCGGCTACCTCGACCGGCCCGGCCTGACCGCGGATCGCTTCCGCGCCGACCCGTTCGGCCCGCCGGGCAGCCGGATGTACGCCACCGGCGACCGGGCCCGCTGGACCGCCGAAGGTCACCTCGAGTACCTCGGCCGCGTCGACGACCAGGTCAAGATCCGCGGCTTCCGGATCGAGCCCGGTGAGGTCGAGGCGGCGCTGCGAGCCCTGCCCGGCGTCGCCGACACGGTGGTCGTCGCCCGTGACGGCCGGCTGGTCGCCTACGTCGTCCCGGGTTCCGCGGCGGATCCCGCGCGGCTGCGGACGGCGCTGAAGGAAACCCTGCCCGAGCACCTGATGCCGTCGGTGTTCGTCCCCCTCGAACGGCTGCCGCTGGCCACCAGCGGCAAGGTCGACCGCCGCGCGCTGCCCGCGCCCGCCGTCCACCCGGCCCCGGCCGAAGGCCGGACGGCCCCGCGCACCGACGCCGAGCGGCTGCTGGCGGAGATCTGGGCCGACGTCCTCGGCGTCGGCGAGCCGGGGGTGGACGACAACTTCTTCGCCCTCGGCGGGGATTCGATCCTCAGCATCCAGGTCGTCGCCCGGGCCCGGCGGCACGGCCTGCGGCTGACGTCCCGGGACGTCTTCCGCCACCAGAGCATCGCCGAGCTCGCCCTCGTCGCCGGCACCGAGTCCGGTGCAGCCGAGGCCGGGTTCACCGGTGCGGCGCCCCTCACGCCGATCCAGCGGTGGTTCTTCGCAACCGGCCACCACGACCACTTCACCATGTCCACGCTCGCCGAGCTCGACCCGGACGTCTCGGTGCCCGCTCTCGAAACCGCCCTGGGTGCGGTGCTGGCCCGCCACGACGCCCTGCGCACCCGGTTCACCCGCACCGATTCCGGGTGGCGGCAGGAGTTCGCTCCGGAACGGGAGATCCCGGCGCTGCGGCACGTCGAATCGTCCGATGTGGACGTGGTCGCCGCCGAAGCGCGCGCCACCCTGCGGGTCGGCGACGGGCCGCTCGTCGCGCCCGTGCTGATCACCTCCGGAGGACAGCCACCGCGGCTGCTGCTGGTCGTCCACCACCTGGTGATCGACGGCGTGTCGTGGCGGATCCTGCTGGAAGACCTCGAAACCGCCTACCGCCAGGTGGCCGCGGGGCAGCCGGTCGACCTCGGCCCGGCCCCCGCGAGCTACCTCCGCTGGGCGGATCGCCTCGCCGGGCACGGCTTCGACGCCGAACTGCCGTACTGGACCGGCGTGCTCGACGGCGTCGACCCCGCCCTGCCGGTGGACGCGACGGGGGAGAACACCGCCGGAAGCGCCCGCACGGTCACCGTCCGCCTCGACGCCGAGACCACCGACGCCCTGCTGCGCCGGGTGCCGGAGGTCTACCGCACGCAGATCAACGACGTCCTGCTGAGCGCGCTCGGCCGGGTGCTGGCCCGCTGGACCGGCCGGGACCGCGTCCTGGTTTCCCTGGAAGGCCACGGCCGCGAAGAGCTCTTCGACGACCTCGACCTCTCCCGCACGGTCGGCTGGTTCACCGCCGAGTACCCGGTCGCGCTCAGCCTCCCGGCGGCCGACGGCTGGGGACCGACCCTGAAGGCCGTCAAGGAGCAGCTGCGAGCCGTCCCGGGCAAGGGCCTCGGCTACGGCTCGCTGCGGCGGCACGGCGACCCGGTGCCGCAGATTTCCCTGAACTACCACGGACAGTGGACCGCCGGTGGCGACGCCGAGGGGCTGTACCGGGGCTGGGGCGGCGACCTCGGCGACGACGTCGACCCCGCGCGGCCGCGCACCGCCCTTCTCGACGTCGTCGGGATCGTCGACGGCGGCCGTCTCGAACTGGGCTGGACCTACGCCCCCGGCGTCCACCGCGAAGACACCGTGCGCGGCCTTGCCGAGCAGGTCCTGACGGCGTTGCGCGAGATCGTCGCGCACTGCGCCACCCCGGGCGCCGGCGGCCGCACGCCGTCGGACTTCCCGCTGGCCCGGTTGAGCGCGGCCGAACTGGACACCGTGGCCGGCGACGGCCGGGCGGTCGAGGACGTCTACCCGCTCACCCCGCTGCAGGCCGGGATGGTGTTCCACACCCTGGTCGACGACGGGTCCCCGGCCTACTTCGAACAGGTCCGCATCCGGCTCGCGGGGGTCGCCGACCCGGCCGGGCTCGCCGCGGCCTGGCAGCGGGTCGTCGACCGGACACCCGTGCTGCGCACCCGGCTCGTCTGGACCGGTGTCGAAGAGCCCGTGCAGGTGGTGGCCCGGGCGGCGATCCTGCCGGTCACCCACCACGACTGGCGCGACCTCGGCGCGGCCGAGCGGGAAGCCGCGCTGGAGGCCGCCCTGGCGGCCGACCGGGCCGTCCCGTTCGACCTGACCCGGGCCCCGCTGACCCGCTTGACGATCGCCGCCCTCCCCGGCGACGAGGTCGACCTGATCTGGACGTCCCACCACGTCCTGTTCGACGGCTGGAGCTCCGCGCAGGTCTTCGCCGAAGCCTGCGAGGAGTACGCCGCGGCGTCCGCCGGCGGCCGGCCCGCCCTGGTCACCCGGCGCCCGTACCGGGACTACCTCGGCTGGCTGGCCGGCCGCGACCAGGCCGCCGCCGACGCGTTCTGGGCGGACACCCTGGCCGGCTTCGACGCGCCGACCGCATTGCCCTACGACCGCCCGCCGGCCGAAGCCCACCAGTCCCGCTCCACCGACTCGGTCCGGATCGAGCTGCCGCCGGCCGCGACCCTGCGGCTGCGGGAGTTCGCCAGGACCCACGGCCTCACCGTCAACACCGTCGTCCAGGGCGGCTGGGCGCTGCTGCTGGCGCTGCTGTCGGGCGATCGGGACGTCGTCTTCGGCACCACGGTCTCCGGCCGCCCGGCCGACCTGGCCGGCGTGGAGACCATGATCGGGCTGTTCATCAACACCATCCCCACCCGCGTCCGGGTGAACGGCACCCAGCCGGTCGCGCGGTGGCTCGGGCAGCTGCAGACAGCCCAGAGCGAGGCCCGCGACCACGACTTCGTGTCGCTGGCCCGGCTGCGCCCGCTCAGCGACGTCCCGGCGGGGCAGAACCTGTTCGACAGCATGGTGGTGTTCGAGAACTACCCGATCAGCGAGCCCGCCACCGCGGGCGCGCCCCGGGTCGTCGAGGTCGCCTCGGCCGACGCCACGAACTTCCCGCTGTGCCTGCGCGCGTTCCTCGACGAAGGCCTCGCGCTCGACCTCGCCTACGACCCGGCGCTCTTCGACGCGCGGACCGTCACGGCGATGACCGACCGGCTGGGGTGGCTGCTCGACGCCGTCACCGCGGACCCGGACCGGCCCCTGGCCCGCGTGCCGTGGGTCGAGGTCGCGGAACGCGCCCGGGTGCTCGCCGACGCCCACGGCCCGGGCGCCGCCGGGACCCCGTCCACGGTGCTCGCGTTGTTCGCCGACCAGGTCGCGCGCCGCCCCGGCGACCCCGCCGTGCTCGCCACCGACCGGACCCTGACGTACCGGGAGCTGGACGAACGGGCCAACCACCTGGCCGGGCGGCTGACCGGGCTCGGCATCGCGGTCGAGGACCGGATCGGGCTGCTGCTCGAACCCTCGGTGGACCACGTCGTCGCCGAACTCGCCGTGCTCAAGGCGGGGGCGGCCTACGTGCCCCTGGACACCCGGGCGCCGCACGAGCGGCTGCGGGCCGTGCTCGCCGAGGCCGGGGTGTCGGTCGTGGTGGCCGGTGACAGCTGGGTGCCCGCCGCCGAATCCGTCCACAGTGGACCGGTGCTGACGGTCGGCGAGCAGCGGTCCGCAGCCGCGCCCGACTCCGCTGTGGGACCCGAAAACCTCGCCTACGTCATGTACACCTCGGGTTCCACGGGGGTGCCGAAGGGCGTCGCCGTGCGCCACCGCGACATCACCGCGCTGGCCCAGGACGGCCGGTTCGCCGGCGGCGCCCACACGCGGGTCCTTTCGCACTCGCCGCTGGCTTTCGACGCCTCCACCTACGAACTGTGGGTGCCGCTGCTGGGCGGCGGCGCGACGGTCTTGCCCGACGGGCCGGACCTGACGCCGGAGTCGTTGCGGCACGCGATCTCCGCCCACGGCGTGACGTCGGCGTGGCTGACCGCCGGGCTCTTCCGGCTGCTCGCCCAGGACGCCCCCGACGGCCTGCGCGGCCTGCGCGAGGTGTGGACCGGCGGCGACGTCGTCCCGCCCGCCGTGGTGCGCGCGGTCCAGGCCGCGTGCCCCGGCCTCGTCGTGGTCGACGGCTACGGCCCCACCGAAACGACCACCTTCGCCACCTCCTTCCGGATGGCCGGCGAGCCGGTCCCCGAGCCGGTGCCGATCGGCCGTCCGCTCGACGGCATGCGCGCGTACGTGCTGGACGCCGAGCTGCGCCCGCTGCCGGCCGGCGCCCCCGGGGAGCTGTGCCTGGCCGGCGCGGGCCTGGCGCGCGGTTACCTCGGCCGGCCCGGCCTGACCGCCGAGCGGTTCGTGCCCGACCCGTTCGGCGCGCCGGGGGAGCGGATGTACCGCACCGGCGACGTCGTCCGCCGCGGCGCCGACGGCGAACTCGTGTTCCTCGGCCGGTCCGACGACCAGGTCAAGCTGCGCGGGTTCCGGATCGAGCTCGCCGAGGTCGAGGCCGTGCTGGCCGCGCACCCGGCGGTCGCCCAGGCGGTCGCGAGCATCCACACCGACCCGGCCGGCACGCGGCGGCTGATCGCGCACGTCGTCCTCGGACGCGCCGCCGATCCGGACGAACTCCGCGCGCACACCGCCGCGACGCTGCCCGAGTACATGGTGCCCGCCGTGGTGCTGGTGCTGGCCGCGCTTCCGTTGAACCGCAACGGGAAGGTCGACCGCCGGGCGCTGCCCGCGCCGGAGGGCCCGGTGCCGTCGCAGCGGCCGTACGTCGAACCGTCGACCGCGACCCAGTGGGCCGTCGCCGGGATCTGGCAGCGGCTGCTCGGCGTCGAGCGCGTCGGGGCGCAGGACAACTTCTTCGAGCTGGGCGGCGATTCGATCCTCAGCATCCGGCTGGTGTCCCGGCTGCTGGCCGAATGCTGCGTGTCGCTGTCGCCGCGGGCGGTGTTCGCCCACCCGACGGTGTCCCGGCTCGCCGCCGCGATCGAAACGGTCGGGGCGACGGCGGCCGACCCGATCCCGGCCGTCCCGCGCGACGGCGAGCTGCCGCAGTCCTTCGCCCAGCAGCGGCTGTGGTTCCTCGACGAGTTCGAGCCGGGCGGCACCGAGTACGTCACGAGTTCGGCCGTGCGCCTGCGCGGCGAACTGGCCGTCGACGCGCTCGCCGCGGCGTTCACCGCGCTGGTCGCCCGGCACGAGCCGCTGCGGACGACGTTCGGCTCGGCCGACGGCCACGGCGTCCAGCTCGTGCACCCGCCGTCGCCGGTGCCGCTGCCGGTCGTCGACGCCCGCGAGGAGGAGCTCGCGGAGATCCTGCGGGCCGACGCCGGACAGCCCTTCGACCTGAGCGAAGGACCGCTGCTGCGGGCGAAGCTGATCCGGCTCGCGCCGCGGGAGCACGTGCTCACGGTGGCGGTGCACCACATCGTCACCGACGGCTGGTCGAACGGCCTGATCGCCGAAGAGGTCGGCGCATTCTACGCGGCGGCGCTGCGCGGCGAACCGGCGGACCTGCCGCCGTTGCCGGTGCAGTACGCGGACTTCGCGGCCTGGCAGCGCGGCCGTCTCGCCGAGCGGGTCCTGGCCGGCCAGACCGACTACTGGACCGAGCGCCTGCGCGACCTGACGCCGCTGGAGCTGCCCACCGACCGGCCCCGCCCGCCGGTGCGCACCACCCGCGGCGCGACGCACGAGATCGTCGTCCCGGCGGCGGTGACCGCCCGGCTCGAGCAGGTGAGCCGGCAGCGGGAGACGACCCTGTTCACCACGCTCGTCGCGGCGTGCCAGGTGCTGCTCGGCCGCTGGGCCGGCCAGGACGACGTGGCGGTCGGCACGGTGACGTCCGGCCGGGAGCGGCCGGAACTCGAGGGGCTGGTCGGGTTCTTCGTCAACACGCTGGTGCTGCGGTCGCAAGTCCGTCCGGAGGCGGCGTTCACGGCGTTCCTCGACGACGTCGCGGCCGGGGTGCGGGCGGCGTTCGACCACCAGGACCTGCCGTTCGACCGGGTCGTCGACGCGGTCCAGCCGGGCCGCGACCCGAGCCGGACACCGCTGTTCCAGGTGATGGTGGTGCTGCAGAACGGTCCCCGCGAGACGGCGCACCTGCCCGGCCTGGAGACCGAGGAGCTCCCGCAACCGGCGACGGCGGCGAACTTCGACCTGACCCTGGAGTTCCAGCCGGACGGGGGAAAGCTGCGGGCGGCGCTGACGTACAACACGGACCTGTTCGACGCGGCCACGATCGACCGCCTGGCGGCGCACCTGGGCGTCCTGCTGGCGGGGGTGGCCGATGATCCGCACCGGCCGCTGGCCCGGCTGCCGCTGATCGGGGCGGCCGAACGCGAGCTGGTCGTGGAGGCGTGGAACGACACGGCTGTCCCGGTGGAGCCGGTTACGTTGCCTGCGCTGATCTCGGCTTGTGCCCGGCGGACGCCGGACGCGCCCGCGGTGCTCGGGGGCGAGTCCCTGACGTACGCCGAGCTGGAGGAGCGGGCGTCCCGGCTGGCGTCGGTGCTGGCCGGGTACGGGATCGGGCCGGAGCGGATCGTGGCGCTGGCGCTGCCGCGGTCGGTGGAGATCGTGGTGGCGCAGCTGGCGGTGTGGAAGGCCGGCGGGGCGTTCGTCCCGGTGGACCCGACTTACCCGATCGAGCGCATCACGTTCATGCTCGCCGACGCGCGTCCGGCCCTGGTCCTGACGCTGGACGGTCTGGCCCCGCCGGTCCCGGACGGGGTGCCGGTGCTCTCGCTGGACGACCCGGCGGCGTTCGCCGGCGAGCCCGCCGAGGCTGTCCCGGTGCGGCCGGAGCACCCTGCTTACGTCATCTACACCTCGGGGTCCACCGGGCGGCCCAAGGGCGTGGTCGTCACCCACGCCGGGCTGGCGTCGTTCGCCGCCGCCGAGGCCGAGCACCTGCGGGTCGCCGCGGGGGATCGCGTCCTCGCCTACTCCTCGCCGAGTTTCGACGCTTCGATCCTCGAACTCTGCCTGGCCCTGCCGTCCGGTGCGGCGCTCGTGGTGGTGCCGCCCGAGCCGCTGCTCGGCGAGCCGCTCGCCGAGTTCCTGGCGGCTCACCGGATCACCCACACGCTGATCCCGCCGGCCGCGCTGGCCACGGTCCCGGAAACGGACCTGCCGCACCTGCGCACCCTCGTCGTCGGCGGCGACGCCTGCCCGGCCGAGCTCCTCGGCCGGTGGGCCCCGGGGCGGCGGATGATCAACGCGTACGGGCCCACCGAGTCGACGATCGTCGCGACCTGGAGCGAGCCCCTGGCCCCCGGAACACCGCCTCCGATCGGCCGGCCCATCCCGAACACCCGGGTGTACGTCCTCGACGCGGCCCTCCAGCCGGTCCCGATCGGAGTGGCCGGCGAGCTGTACGTCGCCGGGCCGAGCCTGGGCCGCGGCTACCTCGACCGGCCGGGCCTGACGGCCGACCGGTTCACGGCGAACCCGTTCGCCGCACCGGGCGACCGCATGTACCGAACGGGCGACGTGGTCCGCTGGACGGCGGCCGGCCACCTGGAGTTCACCGGCCGAGCGGACGACCAGGTCAAGGTCCGCGGCTTCCGCATCGAACTGGGAGAGGTGGAGGCGGCCCTGACCCGCCACCCGGGAGTGGCGGCCGCGGTGGCGGCGGTCCAGCAGGACGAGTCGGGGCACAAGCGACTGGTCGCCTGCTTCGTCGCCGCACCGGCGCCCGGGCCGGGGAACGGGTCGGGGGCGCTGCCGGAGGCTGGGGCGGGAACCGCGCCGGTGACCGGGGCGGGGGTCGCGATGGCGGCCGCGCCGCCGGCCGGGTCGGGTGCGCTGCCGCAGACCGTGCCGGAGGCCGAGCCGCCGATCGCGCCGGGGGTCGAGCGGGGGACCGCGCCAGGGGCCGAGCGGGGGACCGCGCCGCTGGCTGGGGCGGGAACCGCGCCGGAGGCCGGATCTGGGGTCGCGATGGCGGCTGCGCCGCAGACCGACCCGAAGACCGCGCCGCCGATCGTGCCGGGGGCCGAGCGGGGGACCGCGCCGGAGTGCGAGCCGCACCCCGCGCGGCAAGCCGAGCCGGAGGCCGCGCCGCAGATCGCGCCGGGGCCCGGCCGGGGGACCGCGCCCGAGATCGAGCCACGCACCGCGCCGCCCACCGGGCCGGGGGTCGAGCCACGCACCGCGCCGCCCACCGGGCGGGGGCTCGAGCCGCACTCCGCGCCCACCGAGCCGGCGGCCGGTTCGGTCAGTGCCGCCGAGTTGCGCGAGTTCCTGGCCCGGTCGTTGCCCGGCCACCTCGTCCCCTCGGCGCTGCTCGAACTCCCCGCCCTGCCGCTCAGCCCGAGCGGCAAGGTCGACCGCCGCGCTCTTCCCGTGGTCACCTCCGCCGCCGAGCCGGCCGGCCGGCATGTCGAGCCGGTCACCCCGGCCGAGCGGGCCCTCTGCGAAATCTGGGCCCAGGTCCTCGGCCTGGACCGGGTCGGCACCGCCGACAACTTCTTCGAGCTGGGCGGCGACTCCATCCTCAGCATGCAGGTCGTCTCGCGCGCCCGCCAAGCCGGCCTGCGACTGTCCACAAAGGACATCTTCCTGCACCAGACCATCGCCGCCCTGGCGCCCGAAGCCGGCGCGGTGGCCGAGCCAACCGAGGCCGACGGCCCCGTCGTCGGACCGGTGCCGCTGACCCCGATCCAGGACTGGTTCTTCGCCACCCACACCGTCAACCCGCACCACTTCAACCAGTCGATGCTCGTCGAGCTCGCCGACGGCTTCGACGCCGCCGCCCTCCAGCGAGCCCTCGCCGCGGTCTGGACCCACCACGACGCCCTGCGGATGCGCTTCACCCGGACCGAAGACGGCTGGCGCCAGCACAACGCCGACGTCGAGCCGGTGCCCGAACTCCGCCGCGCGGACCTCACCGCCGAGGCCGATCGCCCGGCGGCCCTGGAACGGATCGCCGACGCCGTCCACGCCGGGTTCGACCTCACCCGCGGTCCGCTGCTGGCCGCCGTCCTGGTGACGGCCGATCCCGGGTGGCGGCCGCGGCTGTTCCTGGCCGCGCACCACGTCGTCGTCGACGCCGTCTCCTGGCGCATCCTGCTCGACGACCTCGACACCGCCTACCGCCAGGCCGCCCGGGGCGTCCCGATCGACCTCGGACCGCGGACGACGTCGTTCCGGGACTGGGCGCACCGCCTGCGCGACCACGTCCGCGGCGGCGGTTTCGACGACGAACTCGAGTACTGGGCCGGCCTGCCCGCCGCGGGCGCGCTGCCGGTGGACGACGACGCCACCGGCACCGGCACCGCCGAGGTCACCGTGGTGCTGAACGCCGACGACACCGACGCCCTGCTGCGCTCGGCCCCCGCGGCCTACCGCACGCGCGTCAACGACGTCCTGCTCACCGCCCTGGCCTGGGCGCTCGCCCGGTGGACCGGCCGCCCGGACGTGGCGATCGCCCTCGAAGGCCACGGCCGGGAGGACGTCCTCGACGGCGTCGACCTGAACCGGACCGTCGGCTGGTTCACCACCCTGTTCCCGGTGGCACTGTCCATAGAGGACAGCGAAGGCGCGGACTGGCGGACGCTCGTCAAATCTGTCCGCAAGCAGCTGCGGGCCGTGCCCGGCAACGGGTTCAGCTACGGCGCCCTTCGCCACCTCGGCGCACCGGACGTCCGGGAGCGGCTGGCGGGCCGCACCCCGCAGATCTCGTTCAACTACCTCGGCCAATGGGACGGGGCCGGCGGGCCGGCGACGTCCGAGAGCCTCTACGCGGCCGTCCGCGGTTCGCTCGGCCGCGACCACGACCCGGCCGAGCACCACCCGCACCTGCTCGACCTGGTCGGCGCGGTGCAGGACGGCGAGCTGGTGTTCTCGCTGATCTACCAGCCCGCCCGCCACGACCGGCGGACCGCCGAAGCGCTGGCCGGCGACTTCGCGGCGGCGCTGCGGCAGATCGCCGCCGACAGCCAGGCCCCGGCCCGCCGGAAGGAGCGGCGGTGACCACGCGGCTGTCGCGCAACCGCAACTACCAGCTGCTCTGGGGCAGCCAGGCGTTGTCCGAAGCGGGGTTCAGCGCGTCGATGATCGCGTTGCCGCTGCTGGTCCTGACGGTGACCGGGTCGCCGGCGCTGTCCGGGCTGGTGCTCGGCGTCGACGCGATGGCCCAGCTGGTCGCCGGGCTGCCCGCGGGCGCGCTGGCCGACCGGTGGGACCGCAAGAAGATCCTGCTCGGCTGCGAGGCGGTGTACGCGCTGGCGGTGGGGAGCCTGGCCGCGGCGATCTTCTGGGACAGCGTGGGCGTCCCCCACCTCATCGCGGTCGCGGCGGTGATGGGCTGCTGCCGGTCGCTGTTCGGCCCGGCCGAAGGCGCGATGCTGGCCGGCGTCGTACCCCCGGTCCAGCTGCCGACGGCGGTGGCGATGAACTCCGCGCGCGGCGCGCTCGGGCAGCTGTCGGGCACCGCGGTCGGTGGGTTCCTCTACGGCCTCGGGCGGGCCGTCCCGTTCGCCTTCGACGTGCTCGTCCACCTGGTTTCGCTGGTCGCGCTGACCTTCGTCCGGGCGCCGCGCCGCGAGGCCGCGCCGGTCGAGGGCGGGCACCTCGGCAAGGAGATGGCCGAGGGGCTGCGCTGGGTGTGGAGCGAACGGCACGTGCGCGTCACGGTGGCGTGCGCGGTCAGCCTGAACTTCTTCTTCAGCGCCTACTACATCGTCATCATCGTGCTGGCCAAGGACCGCGGCGTCACTTCGGGCGAGATCGGCGTGATGGCCGCGATGCTGGGCGTCGGCGGCGTGGTGGGGTCGCTGATCGCGCCCTACCTGCAGCGGCGGCTCAGCCCCTACGTGTCGATCATGAGCGTGTTCTGGGTGCTGACGCTGCTGACGCCACTCGCGGCCGTGATCCACGGCGGCTACCTGCTGGGCGCGCTGTTCGTCGCGATGGCCCTGCTCCCGCCGACCGCCAACACGACGATCGGGACGTACCAGCTGCTGCTCACCCCCGACCGGCTGCGCGGCCGCCTGACCAGCGTGATGGGCGTGATCGGCGGGGTGTCCGCGGCGACCGGGCCCGCGTTCGGCGGCCTGGTGGTGCAGACGTTCCCCGGCACGAACGCCGTGCTGCTGTGCGCGGCCGGGATCGCCGTGGTGACCCTGGTCGTCACGGTCAGCCCCACCCTGCGCCGGTTCCCCCGCGCCGACACCCTCGTCCCCGAACCCCAGCCGACGACCGAGGAGAAAACGTCATGACCACCCAGGAATCCGGCGTCTCGTTCGCCTTCGAGGAGCTGCTGGCCCGCTCGGCCGAGCTGCGCGAACGCGGCCCGGTGCACCACGACGAAGAGCGGGGGCTGTGGCGGGTGCTCGACCACGCGGGCGTCTCGCGGGTGCTGTCCGACCCGGCGGCGTTCTCGTCGGACTTCAGCGGGCTCACGCCGGTCCAGGAGGACTTCGAGACGTTCCGCAAGGGCAACTTCGTCGGGATGGACCCGCCGGACCACCGCAAGCTGCGCACCCTGGTCAGCCAGGCGTTCACCCCGCGGGTGGTGGCCGGCCTCGAACCGCGGATCCGGGCCATCACCGGCGAGCTGCTCGACGAGGTCGCCGGGGAGCGGCGCTTCGACGTCGTCGACGCGCTGGCGTACCCGCTGCCGATCATCGTGATCGCGGAGCTGCTCGGGGTGCCGGTGGCGGACCGCCCGCTGTTCACCCGCTGGGCCCAGGTCCTCTTCAGCGGCGACCAGCTCGGCGAGTCGGCCGACATGGCGGACATCCAGCGCGCGCTGGACGCGATCGCGCCGACGATCCGCGAGATGAACGCCTACATCCTCGATCACATCCGCCACCACCGCGCCCACCCCGGCCCGGGCCTGACGAGCCGGCTGGTGGAGGCGGAGTTCAACGGGGAGCGCCTCGAGGACCAGGAGATCGTCGGGTTCGTCGCGCTGCTGCTGATCGCCGGGCACATCACGACGACCGCGCTGCTGGGGAACGCGGTGGTGACGTTCGACCGGAACCCGGCGGCCGCGGCGGCGCTGCGGTCCGCGCCGGAGAGCGTGCCGGCGGCGCTGGAGGAGGTGCTCCGGCTGCTGCCGCCGTTCCCGGAGCTGGGCCGCCGGACGACGCGCGAGGTCGAGCTGGGCGGCCACCGGATCCCGGAGAACTCGATCGTGATGGCGGACCTGGCGTCGGCCAACCGCGACCCGGCGGTGTTCGACCGCCCGGACGCGTTCGAGCCGGGGCGGACGCCCAACCCGCACCAGACGTTCGGCCACGGCATCCACTTCTGCTTCGGGGCGCCGCTGGCCCGGCTGGAGGGGCGGATCGCGTTCGAGGTGCTGTTCTCGCGGTACCGGGACCTGGCGGTCGCCACGGACGCGCCGGTGGTGTTCCAGAACCCGTCGGTGATCGTCAGCGTGCGGCACCTGCCCCTGGACGTGGAACGGGCCTGATGTTCCGGATGCGCTCTCACTGGGTAGCCCCTGGGTGTGAGGTGAGCAGGTGATGCCTGCTGCGACGAGTGAGAGGTGATCACATGAGCCAGGGCGACGCCCCGGTCGGGCGATCGGTGAAGACGGCGGCGGCCGGCGTACGGGACCTCGCCGCGGAGGCCGCGCGGGTCGGGGCGGCGGCAGCCGCGCGAGCGGTCGAAATCACCGATCGGAAGCTGGCCGAAGGCAAGGACGAGCTCGCGAAGGTCGGCCGGGCGGCGACCAAGGACCTCGACAAGAGCACCCGGTCGTCCCGCCGCGACGTGCTGGCCAATTCCGGCGCGGCCCGCGATGAGGTGCTGGCCCGCGCGGTCAAGCTGCGCGACCCGGGCCGCAAAGCGGCCCAAGCGGTGGCGACGGTGGTGAGTTCGGCGGGCGAGTCCGGTCGCAAGCGCCGCAAGGCGGTGGCGACGGCGAAGCGTGATTTGGCGGTGGCGCTGCAGGAGGCCAAGAGCGTGGCCCGAGGGGAGCGCTCGAAGCGAGCCCGCTGGCCGTGGCTGGTGGCGCTGGGGGCGGTGGCGGCGGCCATCGTGGCGGTCGTCCAGATCCGGCGGCCGAACCCGCTGGCCGAGGCGGAGAAGAACGCTTCAGAGGGATCGACGGCGGACAAGGTGACGCCTGCTACGCCGGCTTCGCAGCCGTCGGACAAGCCTTCGGCGGCTTCTGCTCCGGCTCCGACTGCGGCTTCGACCCCGGCCAAGCCGGCTTCGGCTGCGCCGGCGGCTCCGGCTCCGGCTCCGGCCAAGCCTGCGGCCCCGGCTCCGGCGAAGCCGGCGTCGACCGAGAAGCCGGCACAGCAGGCGGCCAACCCGTGATGCCGTGGGCGCCGCCGGCGCTCGCCACCGTGCCCTGGTTGCGCAGGGTCGTGGTGAAGGTGACCGTGTTGCCCGCGGACGGGTTG
>NZ_JBSGJD010000102.1:0-30408 GCF_053605405.1 Amycolatopsis sp. NPDC003861 | reverse complement strand
GCCCGCACCGAACGCCACATTGGGTGCGTCAGATGCGCCCAACGCCACATTGGGGCGCTTTCTCGCGCGCGGACACACGAGTGGCCTAACAAGTTGGCCGTGCGGTCAGTGGGATAGATCACAGGTCAGCGCCCGTTTTGTCCGCCCGGATCGCGATCTTGAAGCCCCTTCGCGCAGGTCGCGCGCGCGGTGTTGCCGACCCGTGACAACGATGGCGAGGGAACTTAGGCGACCCTTATAACACGGGGTACTAGGGACAAGAGTGTGAGTCGCGTCCTAGACTCCCCCCATGCTTTGTGAATCCCTTCACATCCGCGACGAGTGGCTTGTGAACTATTTCACAAGCTGCTCACGGTCCAGCCACGGGCCGTAAGGAGACCCTGACCCTCGGCGGTGTGACCCAGGTCCCTTAGGGTGCCGACGAGGCCCAGCGGTTCCCCACCACAAGCACAACCGCAGCGGCGCGGAAAGGATGGCGAAGACCCCGTGCTGACGTTGCTGACCCGGACCGACACGGTGCAGCTGGCCCAAGAGGCCCCGAGCCTGAAGCCCTACCTGCCCCTGGTCCTGTTGTTCGTGCTGGCCTTGGCGTTCGCCGTGCTGTCGGTCCTGCTCGGGCCGCTCGTCGGACCCAGCCGGTACAACAAGGCCAAGCTCTCCGCCTACGAGTGCGGCATCGAGCCGTCCCCGCAGCCGCTCGTCGGCGCCGGGCGGATGCCGGTCGCGTACTACATCACCGCGATGCTGTTCATCCTGTTCGACATCGAGATGGTCTTCCTCTACCCGTTCGCCGTGCAGGCGGACGCGCTGGGCACCTTCGGCCTGGTGGAGATCCTGCTGTTCATCGCGACGGTCGGCTTCGCGTACGCCTACGTGTGGCGGCGCGGCGGCCTGGATTGGAACTAGACCCATGGGCCTGGAAGAAAAACTCCCCAACGGCGTCCTGCTGGCCAGCCTGGAAGGCCTCGTCAACTGGGCGCGCAAGAACTCGCTGTGGCCCGCCACCTTCGGCCTCGCCTGCTGCGCGATCGAGATGATGACGGTCGGCGGTTCCCGCTACGACATCGCCCGCTTCGGCATGGAGCGCTTCAGCGCGACGCCGCGCCAGGCCGACCTGATGATCGTCGCCGGGCGCGTCACGCAGAAGATGGCCCCGGTCCTGCGCCAGATCTACGACCAGATGGCCGAGCCGCGCTGGGTGCTCGCCATGGGCGTCTGCGCCTCCTCCGGCGGCATGTTCAACAACTACGCCGTGGTCCAGGGCGTCGACCACATCGTGCCGGTCGACATGTACCTGCCCGGCTGCCCGCCGCGGCCGGAGATGCTGCTGGACGCGATCCTCAAGCTGCACGCCAAGATCCAGGACGAGCCGATCAACGCCCGCCGCGCCGCCATCCGCGCCGCGAGCGGGGAGCGCACCGAGCTCGTCGCGTCGTCGATCAAGTACGCGAAGAAGTAGAGCGATGACTGAGAACCCCCAACCCGGCGAAGAGCAGTCCAGCGCCGAGCGAGCCGAAACCGGCCTGACGGCGGCGGGCCCGGGCGCGGCCGAGCCGGTCGTCACCGGGCGCGAACGCCAGGGCATGTTCGGCGTCCACGGCACCGGCGACACCTCCGGCTACGGCGGCGTCCGGCTCCCGGCGTACAGCCCGGCGCCGGCCGAACGCCCGTACGGCGGCTGGTTCGACCAGTTCGCCGACGAGTTCTACGCCGCGCTGGCCGAGCGCAAGATCCCCGCCGAGGCGATCCTGCAGACGACGGTCGACCGCGGCGAGATCACCTTCTACGTCGCCCGCGAGCACCTGCCCGCGATCGCGAAGGCCCTGCGCGACGACGGCGGCCTCCGGTTCGAGCTGTTGTCCTCGGTGTCCGGTGTGGACTACGGCGTCGACGTCCCGCAGCGGCTGCACGCGGTCTACCACTTCACGTCGCTGACCTACCGGCGCCGCATCCGCCTCGAGGTCACCCTCGACGTCGAGGACGCGCACGTGCCGTCGCTGGTGGAGACCTACCCGACCGCCGACTGGCAGGAGCGGGAGACCTGGGACATGTTCGGGATCGTCTTCGACGGCCACCCGGCGCTGACCCGGATCCTGATGCCGGACGACTGGGACGGCCACCCCCAGCGCAAGGACTACCCGCTCGGCGGGATCCCGGTCGAATACAAGGGCGCGGAGATCCCGCCGCCGGACCAGCGGAGGTCGTACTCGTGAGCACCGAGAACCTGTCCGACGTCACCACCGGGACGGACACGAGCGCGCCGGGGTCCGACAGCACCGACGACGTCAGCTACGCCGATTCCCGCGACACCACCGAAGGCCGCGTCTACACGGTCTCGGGCGGCGACTGGGACGACGTCATCGCCGACGCCCAGCACGACGAGCGCATGGTCATCAACATGGGCCCGCAGCACCCGTCGACGCACGGCGTGCTCCGGCTCGTGCTGGAGATGGAGGGCGAGACCGTCACGCAGCTGCGGTCGGTCATCGGCTACCTGCACACCGGCATCGAGAAGAACTGCGAGTACCGGACCTGGACCCAGGGCGTCACCTTCGTGACGCGCATGGACTACCTGGCCCCGCTGTCGACGGAGATGGCGTACTGCCTCGGCGTCGAGAAGCTGCTGCAGATCGAAGCCCCGCGCCGCGCGCAGCTGCTGCGCGTGCTGCTGCTGGAGATCAACCGGATCGGCTCGCACCTGGTCTACATCGCCACCGGCGGCATGGAGCTCGGCGCCACCACTGCGATGACGCTCGGCTTCCGCGAGCGCGAAGAGGTGCTGCACCTGCTGGAGCACCTGACCGGCCTGCGGATGAACCACGCGTTCATCCGCCCCGGCGGCCTCGCGCAGGACATGCCGGCCGACTACGTCGAGGTCGTCAAGGCGTTCGTCAAGACGATGAAGGAACGCCTCCCGCTGTACGACAAGCTCTTCACCGGCCAGCCGATCTGGCGCAACCGGCTCAAGGGCGTCGGCTACCTGCCGGTCGACGCGTGCCTCGCGCTCGGCGTCACCGGCCCGGTGCTGCGGTCCGCGGGCCTGCCCTGGGACCTGCGCAAGACCGAGCCGTACTCCTGCTACGACGAGTTCGACTTCGACGTGCCCGTGGACAACGGCGCCGACTGCTGGTCGCGCTACCTGATCCGGGTGCACGAGATGCACGAGAGCCTCAAGATCATCGAGCAGTGCCTCGAGAAGCTCGAGCCGGGCCCGGTCATGGTCGAGGACAAGAAGATCGCCTGGCCGGCGCAGCTGTCGATCGGCAGCGACGGCATGGGCAACTCGCTCGAGCACGTCAAGAAGATCATGGGCCAGTCGATGGAGTCCCTGATCCACCACTTCAAGCTGGTCACCGAGGGCTTCAAGGTCCCGGCCGGGCAGGTCTACGCGGCGGTCGAGTCACCCCGCGGCGAGCTGGGCGCGCACCTGGTCTCCGACGGCGGCACCCGGCCGCTGCGGGTCCACGTGCGCGAACCGAGCTTCGTGAACCTGCAGTCGATGCCCGCCATGGCCGAGGGCGGCCTGGTCGCCGACGTGATCGCCGCCATCGCCTCGATCGACCCCGTCATGGGGGGAGTGGACCGATGACCACAGCAGTTCCCGAGCCGGGCTCGAAGGACGCCGCGACGACGTACGCCGCGGCGGGGCCCGACACCGACGTCGTCGCCATCGCGCCGGACCCCGATGTGGCCGCCGGCATCATCACCGAGACGCCCCTGGAAGACATCTTCGACGCGGACATCCACGCCAAGGCGCAGGACCTGATCGCCCGCTACCCGATGTCCCGCTCGGCGCTGTTGCCGATGCTGCACCTCGTGCAGTCGGTGCAGGGGTACGTCAGCCAGGAAGGCATCGCGTTCTGCGCGCGGCAGCTCGACCTGTCCGACGCCGAGGTCAGCGCGGTCGCGACGTTCTACACGATGTACAAGCGCAAGCCGTGCGGCGAGCACCTCGTGAGCGTCTGCACCAACACGCTGTGCGCGGCCATGGGCGGCGATGCGATCTACAAGCGCCTCCAGACGCACCTCGGGTCCGAAGAGGAACCGCTGGGGCACAACGAGACCGCGGGCACGCCGAACGAGCCGGGCTCGATCACCCTCGAGCACGCCGAGTGCCTCGCGGCCTGTGACCTCGCGCCGGTCATCCAGGTCAACTACGAGTACTTCGACAACCAGACCGAGGACAAGGCCGTCGCGCTGGTCGACGCGCTGCAGGCGGGCAAGAAGCCGGCTCCGACGCGCGGCGCGCCGCTGTCGAACTTCAAGGGCGCCGAGCTGCAGCTCGCCGGGTTCTTCCCGGAGGACGAAGCGGCCTACCGCCGGGACGTCGACGGCCCGTCGCAGGCCGTCGAGACGCTGCGGGGCGCGAAGCTCGCGCAGGACCGCGGCTGGGTCGCCCCGGTGGCTTCCGATGTGCCGTTGCCAGAAGTGGAGAAGAAGTAATGGCCGATCCCATTACCCCCGTCCTCACGAAGCGCTGGCTGTCGCCGAACTCCTGGCAGATCGGGACGTACGAGGCCCTCGAGGGCTACACCGCCGTCCGCAAGGCCCTGGCCGGGACGCCGGAGCAGCTCGTCCAGCTGGTCAAGGACTCCGGCCTGCGCGGCCGCGGCGGCGCGGGCTTCCCGGCCGGCATCAAGTGGTCGTTCATGCCGCCGAACTTCGACAAGCCGCACTACCTGGTGATCAACGCCGACGAGGGCGAACCGGGGACCTGCAAGGACATCCCGCTGATGATGGCGGACCCGCACTCGCTCATCGAGGGCTGCATCATCGCCTCGTACGCGATGCGGTCCAACCACTGCTTCATCTACGTCCGCGGCGAGGCGCTGCACTGCATCCGCCGCCTCAACGCGGCCGTGCGCGAAGCCGAAGCGGCGGGCTACCTCGGCGAGAACATCCTCGGCTCGGGCTTCGACCTCAAGATCACCGTGCACGCGGGGGCGGGCGCCTACATCTGCGGTGAAGAAACGGCGCTGCTCGACTCGCTGGAAGGCCGTCGTGGCCAGCCGCGGCTCAAGCCGCCGTTCCCGGCCGCCGCGGGCCTCTACGCCGCGCCGACCACGGTGAACAACGTCGAGACCATCGCGAGCGCGCCGTTCATCGTCAACGGCGGGTCGAGCTGGTTCCGCGAGATGGGCCGCGAGAAGTCGCCCGGCCCGAAGATCTACTCGATCTCGGGTCACGTCGAGAAGCCCGGCCAGTACGAGTGCCCGCTGGGGACGACCCTGCGCGAGCTGCTCGACATGGCGGGCGGCATGAAGGACGGCATCCCGCTCAAGTTCTGGACTCCGGGCGGCTCGTCCACCCCGATGTTCACCGCCGAGCACCTCGACGTTCCGCTGGACTTCGAAGGCGCGGCGGAAGCCGGGTCGATGCTGGGCACCACCGCCGTCCAGGTCTTCAACGAGACCGTGTCGGTGCCGTGGGCCGTGATGAAGTGGACCCAGTTCTACGAGCACGAGTCCTGCGGCAAGTGCACGCCGTGCCGCGAGGGCACGTACTGGCTGGCGCAGATCCTCGAGCGCATGGTCGAGGGCCACGGCACCGAGGAGGACATCGACACCCTCCTCGACGTCTGCGACAACATCCTCGGCCGGTCGTTCTGCGCCCTCGGCGACGGCGCGGTGTCGCCGATCCAGAGCGGCATCAAGTACTTCCGCGAGGAATTCCTCGCGCTGTGCGAGAAGAACCGGCACGAACAGACCAAGCCCGAACTCGTGGGAGCGCAGGCATGACGATCGCCCCCGACAAGCCCGAGACCACCGAGACGCCGGTCCCCGAAGGCCACGTCAAGCTGGTCATCGACGGCGAAGAGGTCATCGCCCCCAAGGGCGAGCTCCTCATCCGCACGGCCGAACGCCTCGGCACCGTCATCCCGCGGTTCTGCGACCACCCCCTCCTCGACCCGGCCGGCGCCTGCCGCCAGTGCCTGGTCGAGGTCGAGATGGGCGGCCGTCCGATGCCGAAGCCGCAGGCGTCCTGCACGATGACCGTCGCCGACGGCATGGTCGTCAAGACGCAACTGACGTCGGCGGTGGCGGACAAGGCCCAGCAGGGTGTGATGGAGCTCCTGCTCATCAACCACCCCCTGGACTGCCCGATCTGCGACAAGGGCGGCGAGTGCCCGCTGCAGAACCAGGCGCTCGCGCACGGCCGCACGGACTCCCGGTTCGTCGACACCAAGCGGACGTTCCCCAAGCCGCTGCCGATCTCGACGCAGGTGCTGCTGGACCGCGAGCGCTGCGTGCTCTGCCAGCGCTGCACCCGGTTCTCCCGCGAGATCGCCGGTGACCCGTTCATCGAGCTCCTCGAGCGCGGCGCCCACCAGCAGATCGGCACCGCGGAGACGGCGGACGTCCTGGACCTGGCGTCGCGGACGACCAGCGGCCAGCCGTTCCAGTCCTACTTCTCCGGCAACGTCATCCAGATCTGCCCGGTCGGGGCCCTGACGAGCGCGGCCTACCGGTTCCGCTCCCGCCCGTTCGACCTGGTGTCCTCGCCGAGCGTCTGCGAGCACTGCTCGTCCGGCTGCGCCGAGCGCACCGACTTCCGCCGCGGCAAGGTCCAGCGCAAGCTGGCCGGCGACGACCCGGAAGTCAACGAAGAGTGGATCTGCGACAAGGGCCGGTTCGCCTTCCGCTACACCGGCGCCGAGGACCGCATCAAGCGCCCGCTGGTCCGCAACCGCGAGACCGGTGAGCTGGAAGAGGCGTCCTGGACCGACGCGCTGCGCATCGCCGCGGCGGGCCTCACCGAGGCCCGGTCGAACGGTGGCGTCGGCGTGCTGCCCGGTGGCCGGCTGACCGTCGAGGACGCCTACGCGTACTCGAAGTTCGCCCGTGTCGCCCTGCAGACCAACGACGTCGACTTCCGCGCCCGCCCGCACTCGGCCGAGGAGCTGGCGTTCATCACCTCGCACGTCGTGGGCGTGACACCGGAATCGGGCGTCACCTTCGGCGAGATCGAGCGGGCCCGCACGGTCCTGTGCGTCGCCTTCGAGCCTGAGGACGAAGCCCCGATCGTGTTCCTGCGGCTGCGCAAGGCGGCCCGCAAGAACCGCACCCGGGTCGTCCACTTGGGACAGTGGACGACGTCGTCGGTGCGCAAGACGTTCGGCGAGCTGCTCGCCTGCGTCCCCGGCCAGGAGGCCGCGGCCGTCGAGGGCATCGCCAAGCACGCGCCGGACCTCGACGAGGCCCTGCGCGGCGAAGGCGCGGTCGTCCTGGTCGGCGAGCGCGCCGCCGCGATCCCCGGCCTCTTCGCCGCCCTGCACGACCTGGTCGAGCGCACCGGCGTCCGGCTCGCGTGGATCCCGCGCCGCGCCGGTGACCGGGGTGCCCTGGAGACCGGCTGCGTGCCGTCGCTGCTGCCCGGCGGCCGCCGGGTCGGCGACGACGCCGCCCGCGTCGCCGTCGAAAACGCCTGGGGCGTCCCGCTCCCGGCCACCCCGGGCCGCGACGCGACCGACATCCTCCTGGCCGCTTCGGCCGGCGAGCTCGGCGGCCTGGTCGTCGGCGGGGTCGACCCGTACGACCTGCCGGACCCGGACCTCGCGCTGCGCGCGCTGGACACCGCCGGGTTCGTGGTCAGCCTCGAACTGCGGCACAGCGCGGTGACCGAGCGCGCGGACGTCGTGCTCCCGGTGGCGGCGTCGGACGAGAAGTCCGGCAGCTACCTGAACTGGGAGGGCCGCACCCGCCCGTTCGACACGACAATCGAAGGCACCGGCGCCCTGCCGGACTGCCGCGTGCTCGACACCCTCGCCGTCGAGATGGACGCGGACCTGTTCACGCAGACGCCGGCCGCGGCGCGCGGTGACTTCGAGAAGCTCGGCCCGGCTTCGGCGCTGCGCTGGAGCCACGTCGCCGCCGAGGTCGCGCCGCCCGCCACGCCGGGGGCCGGCCAGGCGGTCCTCTCGACCTGGCGCCAGCTGATCGACAACGGTTCGCTGCAGGACGGCGAGCCGCACCTCAAGGGCACCCAGCGCACCCCGGTCGCGCGGCTGTCCGCGAAGACCGCCGAAGGGCTGGGCGTCACCGTGCGCGTCAGCACCGAGCGCGGTGCGATCACGCTGCCGGTGGAGATCGCCGACCTGCCCGACGGCGTCGTGTGGCTGCCGGGCAACTCGGACGGCTCGGCCGTGTTCAAGACGCTCGGTGCCGGGCACGGCGCCGTCGTGAACCTCGCTGGAGGTGGGCAATGACCCCGCTGCTGACCGAAGCCGCCGTCGGGAGTGTCCCCGACGCGGCTACCCGGGCGGCGCTGCTGGCCGACGACCCGTTGTGGCTGATCCTGCTCAAGTGCGTGGTCATCCTGCTGATCGGGCCGATCATGACGATCTTCCTGATCGTCTGGGAGCGCAAGGCGGTCGGCCGGATGCAGAACCGGCCCGGCCCCAACCGGGTCGGCCCGGGCGGCTACCTGCAGTCCCTGGCGGACGCGATCAAGCTGCCGTTCAAGGAACAGATCATCCCGGACACCGCCGACCGCAAGGTGTACTTCCTCGCGCCGGTCATGTGCGTGGTGCCCTCGCTGATCGCGCTGTCGGCCATCCCGTTCGGGCCGGTCGTCTCGATCTTCGGCGAGCGGACCGTCCTGCAGCTGCTCGACCTGCCGGTCAGCGCGCTGGTGATCCTGGCCTGCTCCTCGATCGGCGTCTACGGCATCGTGCTCGCCGGCTGGTCGTCCGGCTCGCCGTACCCGCTGCTCGGCGGCATGCGCTCCGCGGCGCAGGTGATCTCCTACGAGATCGCGATGGGGCTCTCGATCGTCGCGGTGATCCTGCAGGCCGGGTCGCTGAACCTGGCCGACATCGTCGGCGCGCAGCACAAGGTGTGGTTCCTCTACCTGGTCCCGAGCTTCGTGATCTACCTGATCTCGATGGTCGGCGAGACCAACCGCGCCCCGTTCGACCTCCCCGAGGCCGAGTCGGAGCTGGTCGGCGGCTTCCACACCGAGTACAGCTCGATGAAGTTCGCGATGTTCTTCCTCGCCGAGTACGTCAACATGGTGATCGTCTCGGCGTTCGCGACGACGCTGTTCCTCGGCGGCTGGATGGCCCCGTGGCCGCTGTCGCTGATCGGGAACAACGTCCTCAACACCGGCTGGTGGCCGGTGCTGTGGTTCTTCGCGAAGATGTTCATCCTGCTCTTCGGGTTCATCTGGCTGCGCGGCACGCTGCCCCGCCTGCGCTACGACCAGTTCATGCGCCTGGGCTGGAAGGTCCTGGTCCCGCTGAACCTGGTCTGGATCATCATGGTGACGTTCGCGAAGGTCATCGCCTGGAACACCGCGACCATCATCATCGCCGCGGTCGCGATCTTCATCGTCGTCGCGCTGTTCTTCTACGTCCGGGCCGCGAGCCGGGAAGAGGAGAGCGAAAGCATCCCGGTCACCGGCGGCGGCTTCCCGGTCCCGCCGCTGGACCTCAAGGTGCCGCAGACCACCCCGCGTCAGAAGGCTTTGGCCAAGGCCGAGGCGAAGGCGGCCCGCCGCAAGCCGGCGGCCGTCGGTACCGCAAAGGAAGGGGCACAAGATGGGGTTTCTTGATCCCGTCAAGGGCTTCGGCGTCACCTTCGGGATGATGTTCAAGAAGGTCGCCACCGAGGAGTACCCGGAGGCCGGCGCGCCCGCCGCCCCGCGCTACCACGGCCGGCACCAGCTGAACCGCCACCCGGACGGCCTCGAGAAGTGCGTCGGCTGCGAGCTGTGCGCGTGGGCGTGCCCGGCGGACGCGATCTTCGTCGAGGGCGGTGACAACACCGAGGAAGCCCGGTACTCGCCGGGCGAGCGGTACGGCGCGGACTACCAGATCAACTACCTGCGCTGCATCGGCTGCGGCCTCTGCATCGAGGCGTGCCCGACCCGGTCGCTGACGATGATCAACTTCTACGAGCTGGCCGACGACGACCGCCAGCGGCTGATCTACACGAAGGAAGACCTGCTCGCCCCGCTGCTGCCCGGCATGGAGCAGCCGCCGCACCCGATGCGGCTCGGCGAGAACGAGCAGGACTACTACGTGAACGGCCCCGAGCTCGCACGCGGGGAGGGCGTCAAGTGATCTCCGCAGTTCTGGCCGCGGCGCCTTCCCCGTCGGCCGGTGTTTCCACCGGCGAAGCGATCGCGTTCTGGGTCCTCGGCCCGCTCTCGCTGCTCGGCGCGCTCGGCATGATCTTCTCCCGCAACGCCGTCCACTCGGCGCTGTGGCTGGTGCTGACCATGCTGAGCCTGGGCGCGCTGTACATGATCCAGTCGGCGCCGTTCCTGGGCTTCACCCAGATCATCGTCTACACCGGCGCGATCATGATGCTGTTCCTCTTCGTGCTGATGCTGGTCGGCCGGGAGAGCTCGGACTCGGTCGTCGAAGTCCTGCGCGGGCAGCGGCTGGCCGCGACGGTGCTCGGCATCGGGCTGGCCGCGCTGCTGGCCACCGGCATCTACCGGGCGCTGGCGAACGTCACCCCGGCCGTCCCGCTCGACTCCGCCACTCCCGCGGGTGGCGGGCCGAAGGGCCTCGGCCGGCTGATCTTCACCGACTACCTGTTCCCGTTCGAGCTGACGTCGGCGCTGCTCATCACCGCCGCGATCGGCGCGATGGTGCTGGCGTTCACCGACCGGCACGCCAAGGGCGGGAAGCTCACGCAGAAGGAACTGGTGCTCCTGCGGTTCCGCGGCGAGCACGACCGGCCGTCGCCGCTGCCCGGCCCGGGTGTCTTCGCCACCGCCAACTCGGTGGCCACCCCGGCGCTGCTGCCGGACGGCACGGTCGCCCCGGAGTCGCTGTCGGCGATCATCGAGTCTACTTCGGCGATCGAGCTGGCGAAGGAACGCAAGCTCGTCGCGGACGAGGGCCCGCACCCGGACGCGCACGCCCTGGTCGGTTCCGAGGGCACTCCGGAAGGCTCGGAAGGGGAGAAGGCATGACCCCCACGTACTACCTGCTGCTGTCGGCGTTGCTGTTCGCGCTCGGCGCGGTCGGCGTGCTGGTACGGCGCAACGCGATCGTCGTGTTCATGTGCATCGAGCTGATGCTCAACGCCGTGAACCTGTCGCTGGTCACCTTCGCCCGGATCAACGGCGGGCTCGACGGCCAGATCATGGCGTTCTTCGTCATGGTCGTCGCGGCCGCCGAGGTCGTGGTCGGCCTGGCGATCATCATGGCCATCTTCCGCACCCGGCGCTCGGCCTCGGTCGACGACACCAACCTGCTGAAGTACTAGGAGACCCCCGAGTGACCGCATCATCGTGGCTGCTGGTGGCCCTCCCCGGTCTCGGCGCCTTGATCCTCCTGCTGGCGGGGAAGCGCGCGAAGGCCTGGGGGCATCTGCTCGGCTGTGCCACCGTCACGCTGGCTTTCGTCTACGGCGTCATCCTGTTCTTCAGCGCCGACACGGGCACGACGACCGACACCAAGGTCTACTCGTGGATCCCGGTCGGGGCGCTGCAGATCGACTTCGGGCTGCGGATCGACGCGCTGTCGCTGACGTTCGTCCTGCTCATCACCGGCGTCGGCATGCTGATCCACTACTACTCGATCGGCTACATGGCCGACGACGAGGGCCGATACCGCTTCTTCGCGTACCTCAACCTCTTCGTCGCCTCGATGCTGATCCTGGTGCTGGGCAACAGCTTCGTGACGCTCTACCTGGGCTGGGAGGGCGTGGGTCTCGCGTCCTACCTGCTCATCGGCTGGTACCAGGGCCGCCCGTCCGCCGCCACCGCGGCGAAGAAGGCGTTCCTGATGAACCGCGTCGGGGACGTCGGGCTCGCGCTGGCCATCTTCATCATGTTCAAGTACGCGGGCTCGACCGGCTACGCCGAGGTCTTCAAGGCGGTCGGCGACGGCAAGTTCTCCACGGGGGCGATCACCGCGATGGCGATCCTGCTCCTGCTGGGCGCCTGCGGTAAGTCCGGCCAGTTCCCGCTCCAGGCGTGGCTCCCGGACGCGATGGAGGGCCCGACCCCGGTGTCGGCCCTCATCCACGCGGCCACGATGGTCACCGCGGGCGTCTACCTGGTGGCCCGCTCGAACCCGATCTTCAACGCGACCCCGGACGGCCGCTTGGTCGTCACCCTGGTCGGCGCGGTGACCCTGCTCCTGGGGTGCGTCATCGGCTGCGCCTACGACGACATCAAGAAGGTCTTGGCGTACTCGACGGTCAGCCAGATCGGCTACATGATGCTGGCGGTCGGCCTCGGCCCGGGCGTGTACGCACTGGGCATCATGCACCTGGTCGCGCACGGTTTCTTCAAGGCCGGGCTGTTCCTCGGGGCCGGTTCGGTCATGCACGCGATGAACGACGAAGTCGACATGCGCAAGTTCGGCGGCCTCTGGCGCAAGATGCCGATCACCTTCGTCACCTTCGGCCTCGGCTACCTCGCGCTGATCGGCTTCCCGCTCCTGTCGGGCTTCTACACGAAGGACGCCATCATCGAGGCGGCCTTCGGCCAGGAGGCCTGGCGGGGCTGGGTGTTCGGTCTCGCCACGCTCATCGGCGCCGGCCTCACCGCGTTCTACATGACCCGGCTGATGATGATGACCTTCTTCGGCAAGGCTCGGTGGGAGAACCTCAAGTCCGCCGACGGGCACGACTTCCATCCGCACGAGGCGAAGCCGATCATGTGGATCCCGATGGCGATCCTGGCGGTCGGCTCGGTCGGCGCCGGTGCCTTCTTCGCGATCGGCAACCGGTTCGCGACCTGGCTCACCCCCACCGTCGGCGAGCTGGCGGAGCACCACGAACACGGTGCCCTTCCGGCGGCCCTGATCCCGTGGCTCACCGTCGCGCTGTCCGCGGTCGGCGCCCTGATCGCCTGGCTGGTCTTCCGTCGTGACGTCCCGGTCGAGCAGCCCCAGCGGGTCTCGTTCGTCACCCGGGCCGCGCGCAAGGACCTGTACGGCAACACGCTCAACGAGACGCTGGTGGCCCGCCCGGGCACCTGGCTCTCGCGGGCGCTGGTGTACGTCGACAACCGCGGCGTCGACGGCGCGGTCAACGGCCTGGCCGCCGGTCTCGGCGGCGGATCCGGTCGGCTCCGGCGGCTCCAGACCGGGTTCGTCCGGTCCTACGCGCTGTCGATGCTGGGCGGCACGTTCCTGCTTCTGGCGGCTCTCCTGCTGGTGAGGTTCTCCTGATGACCTGGTTGCTCATCCTCATCCTGGTGCCGCTCGCCGGCTCCCTGGTGCTGGCGTTCCTCAAGGGGAACGATCGCGCCGCGGTGCTGACGGCGTTCGGGTTCTCGCTGCTCGAGCTGGTGCTGATCATCCCGTTCTGGCTCAGCTACTCGCCTTCGGGCGCGCGGCTGCAGATGACGTCCAGCTTCGACTGGATCCCCAGCTTCGGCGTGCACATCGCGTTCGGCACCGACGGCATCTCGCTGATCATGATCGCGGTGATCGCGCTGCTGGTGCCGATCGTCGTCGGCGGGCTCGGCACGCTGGACAAGCTCCCGGAGGGGCGCAGCGCGGGCGGGTTCCTGTCGCTGATCCTGCTGCAGGAGGCGCTCACGATCGGCGTGTTCGCCGCGACCGACGTCTTCCTGTTCTACGTGCTGTTCGAGATCATGCTGATCCCGATGTACTTCCTCATCGGCGGCTACGGCGGCGCGAACCGGCAGTACGCGGCGGTGAAGTTCTTCCTGTACTCCTTCCTCGGTGGCCTGATCATGCTGGCGTCGGCGATCGGGGCGTACTCGCTGGCGTCGGACAAGCTCGGCAAGGGCACGTTCGACTGGGCCACGCTGGTGACGGTGGTGCGCGACGCGCCGCTGTCCACGCAGATCTGGCTGTTCCTCGGGTTCTTCCTGGCCTTCGCGATCAAGGCGCCGCTGGTGCCGTTCCACACCTGGCTGCCGGACGCGGCGGGGGAGGCGCCGATCGGCGTCGCCGTCCTGCTGGTCGGCGTGCTGGACAAGGTCGGCACGTTCGGGTTCCTGCGCTACTGCCTGCCGATGTTCCCCGAGGCGAGCAAGACCCTGGCGCCGCTGGTGCTGGTGCTCTCGGTGGTCGGTGTCCTCTACGGCTCGATCCTCGCCGCGGGGCAGCGGGACATGAAGCGGTTCATCGCCTACGTCTCCATCGCGCACTTCGGCTTCATCTCGCTGGGCATCTTCGCGTTCAACGAGCAGGCGATGGTCGGCTCGGCGACGTACATGCTCAACCACAGCCTGGCGACCGGCATGCTGATCGTGGTGATCGGCCTGGTGATCGCGCGCGGCGGGTCGTCGCGCATCTCGGACTACGGCGGCATGGCCAAGGTGACGCCGTTGCTGGCCGGGCTGTTCCTGCTCGCCGGTCTGTCCACGCTGTCCCTGCCGGGCACCAACTCGTTCGTCTCGGAGTTCCTGGTGCTCATCGGGTCCTTTGTGGACCAGCCGGTGTACACGATCCTCGCCACGGTGGGCATGGTCCTGGCCGCGGCATACGTGCTCTGGCTCTACCAGCGGGTCTTCCAGGGCCCGGTCCGCGGTGACGCTCTCGTGGGCGTCGGCGGGGGCCCGGGTACGGCCATCGCGCCGGAACTGGGCGCGAAGAAGGCGATCACCGACCTCAACGGCCGCGAGATCGCGATCCTCGCGCCGCTGGTCGTGCTGATCATCGTTCTCGGCTTCTACCCGAAGCCGGTGCTCGACACAGTCACCCCGACGGTGCAGCAGACGCTGTCCGCGGTCCAGGGAGGCAAGTAAAAGTGCTCGACATCCTCCTGACCCAGGCGCCGACGCCGATCACGACGCCGTCGATCGACTACCCGGCGGTGCTGCCGGTGCTGATCGTCTTCGGCGCGGCGTGCGTCAGCGTGCTGGTCGAGGCGTTCGCGGCGAAGCGCTCGCGGTTCGGCATCCAGGTGGGCCTGAGCCTGGCGTCGATCGTCGCGGCCGGCGTCAGCCTGATCATCTACGCGACGGGCAGCGCCCCGGCGGGCGGCGTCACGACGTTCAGCGGCGCGATCTCGATCGACCGGCCGGCGCTGTTCCTCTGGGGCACGCTGCTGGCGCTGGCGGTCGGCGCGGTGCTGCTGATCTCGGACCGCGTGGTCGAGCCGGGCGGCGCGCTGGTCGCGCAGGCCGGCATCCGCCCGGGCACGGTCCAGGACCGCGCCCAGACGGCGACGGTGATGCAGACCGAGGTGTTCCCGCTGACGCTGTTCGCCCTCGGCGGCATGATGGCGTTCACCGCGGCGAACGACCTGCTGACGATGTTCATCGCGCTGGAGGTGCTGTCGCTCCCGCTGTACCTGATGTGCGGCCTGGCGCGGCGCCGCCGGTTGCTCTCGCAGGAAGCGGCGGTCAAGTACTTCCTGCTGGGCGCGTTCTCCTCGGCGTTCTTCCTGTACGGCCTGGCGCTGCTGTACGGCTACGCGAACTCGGTGAAGCTGGGTGAGATCGCGGCCGCGGCGGCGGGTTCGGACCGGTCGGACACGCTGCTGTTCGCGGGCCTGGGTCTCCTGGTGGTGGGCCTGCTGTTCAAGGGGTCGGTCGGCCCGTTCCACACGTGGACCCCGGACGTCTACCAGGGAGCCCCGACGCCGGTGACGGCGTTCATGGCGGCGTGCACGAAGGTGGCGGCGTTCGGCGGCATCCTGCGCGTGCTGTCGGTGGCATTCTCGTCGACGTCCTGGGAGTGGCGCGGCGTCCTGTGGGGCGTGGCGATCATCTCGATGGTGATCGGCGCGGTGCTGGGCCTGACCCAGACGGACGTCAAGCGCATGGTGGCGTACTCGTCGATCGCCCACGCGGGCTTCCTGCTCGTGGGTGCGATCGCGATGACGAAGGACGGGCTGTCGAGCACGCTGTTCTACCTGCTGGCGTACGGCTTCACGACGCTGGCGGCGTTCGGCGTGATCAGCCTGGTGCGCGATTCGTCGGGCGAGGCGACGCACCTGTCGGCGTGGGCGGGGCTGGCGAAGCGCTCGCCGTTGCTGGCCGGGGTGTTCACGTTCCTGTTGCTGGCGCTGGCGGGTATCCCGTTGACGTCCGGTTTCATCGGGAAGTTCGTCGTGTTCTCGGCGGCGTTGTCGGACGGAATGGCCCCGCTGGTGGTGGTGGCCCTGGTGTTCAGCGCGGTGGCGGCGTTCTTCTACCTGCGGGTGATCGTCCTGATGTACTTCTCCGAGCCGGCGGCGGACGGCCCGTCGGTTTCGGTCCCGGGCTTCGGCACGGGAACGGCGATCTTCCTGGGCACGGCGGTGACGCTGGTGCTGGGCCTGGTCCCGGCGTTCGCGCTCGGCTGGGCGGGTTCCGGCGGTTTCGCTTTCTGAGTTTGTGCTTTCCCGGGCCGCCGCTCTCGCTATTCGAGGGCGGCGGCCTTCAGCATTTGGCTGAGGTTTTCGTTTTCCCCTGGGGCGACGTTGATGTAGCCGTTTTTGAGGGCAATCCCGACGCGCCCGGCTTTGAGGTCGAGGTAGCTGACGGTCTGCTCGCCGGCGTGGAGCTGCCCGACGCCGAAGTGGGGCTGCCGCAGGAGGGCGTCGAGCTCCTGCGCTGCCCGGCTGCGCTCTTCGTCGAAGACGTCGCTTGCCGGTGGCGTCCGGAACTTGTCTTGGGGGAGCGAGAAGGGCTTGAGATCAGCGGGCCGACGGTGCGGCAGGTGCGCGACGAGGGCGTCGGCGGGATGGACGTCGACCTCGGTGAGCTCGACTTGATCCCCACGGCAGACCACGCAGACGGAGGTTCCGTCATCGGCCGCGGCGAGGATGCTGGTTTGGCCGGCGGCGTCCCGCGTGTAGGCGAAGTACTCCTGGGCCGGTTGGTCGATGAGGTGCAGGAGGTCTTCGAATTCGGGGGTGAAGCCGTCGCCTTGGGTGACGCCGTATTGGCTGAGTTCGTCGAAGGCTTCGCTGGTGATTCGTTGCTTGAGAGAGGGCGGAATGTACCGGAGGCCATTGGCGAAGACGGGGTGCGGATCACCGCAGCCGACACCGCGCATGGCGGTGAGCAAGGTGCCGAGCGAGAAGATCATCGTTTCTTGTGCTCACCGATAACGGGCGGCATGGGCTTTTCGGTGAAGCCGCCGAAGGTCTCGTCGGGATCGGGGTTCTGGAGGTAGGGGGCTGGTTTCTTTTCGCGGTCTTCTTCTTTGCCGCCACGCCCGGCGAGCGGAGTGCCCATGGGGAGGCCGTTGGCGCCCCGGGGGCCGGCGGAGCCGCGGACGGGGTTGGCGCCGGGGAGCCGTTCCTCGGGGAGGCGGGCGCCGGTGCTGCCGCCGGGGGCGCGGGTGCCGGGCTGGTTGGCCCTGCTTCCGGTTCCTGGTCCCGTGCCTGGCGTTCCTGTGCTGGGCGTTCCCGTGCTGGGCGTTCCCGGTCCGGTGCTGGTTCCCGGCATTCCGGGTCCCGGCTGATATCCACCGCCGCCGTATGGCCCGAACTCACCGGGCCAGTTCGTCCCGGTCAGGTTGCTGACGGGCTGCCCAGTAGGCCCGAAGTCATACCCACCTTGAGCGGCGGGCAGGACGGGCTTGGGGACATAGCTGTTGGCGTGGGTGTAGTCGCTGGTCGCGTTCCCGCTGCTTGCGGTTCCGGTGTTCCCAGACTGAACCTGGTTCGGCCTGGGCTGTCGATCCTGCTGAGTTTGCCGTTGGTTTCCGCCGGTCACCCGGTTCTCCCCGGGCCGAACGGTCTGCCGATCCTGACTCGGAACCTGCGTATCCCGCGGGTTTCGAGCCCATTCCCCGGTATCAGTAGCCCCGACTTTGTCCCCGGAGGTCCGCATGGAAATAGGAGCCCCCGATTCGGCAAGCTGCGCGTATTGCGCGGGCATCTGCCCACCATTGGAGGTGCTGGCGGAGTGATAGGCACTGAAGGCGTCGATGTTGGCTTGGCTGTCCGCCTGCCATTGGGAAACTTTGGTGTGGTAGGAACCCCGCCCGTTGTCCGAAATGGCCCGAACAACATCCTCGGCCCCAAGTTCAGGTGGCTGAGCGGCAACCGGCTTGACGGAATACTTGGCGGTGCCAAAGGCATCCATCTGAGCCCCAACAGCACTTTGAGCATTCTGAAGATGAACAGCATCATCAGCAGCGGCTTGAACAAGAGGAAGAGTCGCATCCGCAGCGGCCTCCCCAGCGTCTCCACGCCAACCGGACATGGTCTTGGAGCGGAGAGCACTGATCCGCTGAGCCCGTTCAACCATCCGAGCGGTCAACTGCCGGGCGCTCACTTGCGCATCATCCAGTGATTGGGTGCCCTTCCCGCCAGTGATCTGCTCGTAGATCTGAGCGGCGGTCAGCGGTCCTTCGGTAACCATGAGTTCACCTGACCCGGAGATTGTTCAAGACGATTGCCGTGACTTGGTGAGCTGCCTCGCAGGGATCCTTCTTCCCGACATTGCCTTCGGACAGGGCCACTGATACATCGATCATTTGCTGATCGCTGGTTCCCAGGGCGATCGCGCAACTTCCCTTGGACCGCAGATCGGCCTGCCCGTACGCGACCGTCGGGTACCCGTCGATCGCTTCCATGGGGACGAACAGGGGAAAGGTGGTTCCCTGCTGTTCGTAGACTGCGGTGAGACCGCGTTGGTTCTTGGTGTCGTAGATAACCGAGACGGCCGCCTGGGTCACTGATGTCGGATGCCAAAAACAGCTCGGGCCTGCGAGGTCATTCGGATCTTCTTTCGGCTCCACATCCGGGCCGAGAAGTTCGGCTATCTGTGTCGCGGTGAGGGTGGTGCAAGGCTTCTTCTGGAACTCCGTGGTGTCGAGTGGCTCTGCGACCTCGGGCGCGCCTGCTGCGGGCAGCCCTGAATGTGGGCCACCGGTCTGGGATGTGATCGCGTCCGTGGACGGCGAGGCTGTGCCGGTTTGAGTCGAAGTGCAAGCGGGGACGACGAGCAGTGTCGCGCCGAGCCCGACCAGAAGGAAGCGTTTCACAGACTGCCTCCGGCTCGCTTGATCTCTGTCGAGTGCCTGTCTTCGGCGGTAGCGTATTTGCCCATCGCTGCCTCGAATTTGGCGGCCATAGACCGGCAGAAAGCCGCGCGCTCATACAGCGTGGTCGTAAGCGCCGAGCCAGACTGCCGGATGAGCTCGGCGTTGCCACCACTCGCGTACTCGAGCCCCGGGCCTTCGGCAGTGGCAATCAGGCGTGCTCGACTCAGGTCATCCTGGAACTCGTTCGCGAGATCGCTCCACTCGCGCATCAACTCGCGAAGCGTCTCCTCGTCATAAGCGAACCCCGCCCCGCCAGAAGAACCACCAGCGGGCCCATAAGACCCAGCCCGCGGCACCCCATTGGGTCCCGGCAGCTCCCAATCCCCGCTCGGGTCGTAGACCTCAGGCACAGCACACCGTCGTCATCAGCTCTCCCCTAGCTTGCAGTGTGCTCCGCCCCGAGCACCCTGCGTATCCGACGCACCGCACCCTACCAGGGTTCCCGCAACACAAAAGCCAAGGTCACAAGGGCCGCGGCGGTCCTCTCGGCGCTCTCCCAAGCCGCGGCCCTCGTGACGTCTACGGGGTCGGCGTGCAGCTCGTGCGCCCCAGCGTCACCGCTCCGCTCAGGCCCGATGGCGGGAGAAAGTCGATCCGCAACATCGTCAAACCGATGCTTCCGTCGCCCGGGAGGTCCTGGATGTTGAATACCGCGTTCGCCAGGACCGTTCCGTCCGGTTTCCGGAGCGGGGACACGTACCCCACCGGGACCGGGCTCGGCGGGTTCGCGATCCCCGACAGCCCGCCGTACGTCCAGTTCGCGTTCGTCTGCGTCTGGGTCCCCACGCACGTCACCGTGTAACTCGACAGCTTCACCCGGGGCCCGCCCGCGGCCACCAGTGCCGACAGCTCGAAGTTCTTGCCCGTCGCGGTGGAGGTCGTCGAGTCCCCGGAGGGCGACGTCGTGCACGAGGACGTTCCGCCGCCGAAGGTGATGCCCGGCTTCGAGACCTGCTGGGCCGTTGCGCTCGTCGGGCCGCCGATCGAGCAGGGTGCCTGGGGCGCGATCACGACCTTCGCGAACGCAGCCGCGCCGATGTCCGCCACGCCAGGCTGGGGAGCCGCCCACGAAGTGCCGGAAGCCGCCAGGCCGGTCACCACCAAGGCCGTGACGATCGTGCTGCGCATCCGCTGTCCTCCTCGCCGCCGGAGAGGGGCCTGGGCGGCCGCTCTTCCAGGACTGAATATCCGCCCGCCGGAGACCCGCGTTGCGCCTGGGAACGGCGATCACCCTTTCGAGGATCACCAACCACCCGGGCGGTGTCATGTTCATCACCGTTTCCGCAGGACAGCGGGTAAACGACCGCGCGGCGGAGCCACTACGCTCAAGGGGCAACCGACCGGTGCACGAGTAGAGCGGAGCCGACGTGTCTGTGCCTTCCCCAGCCCCCGGGGCGGGATCCCTCCCCGCTGCGCCGGGCGGCGCCCTCGACGACCTGCGGGCGTCGGTCGGGCTGCAGATCGCCGACGAAACCCTGCTGCGGTCGATCGCCGGCGGGCTGACCGAGGTCGAGAAGCTGCTGCGCGAGGTCGTCCGCAGTGACGTCCAGGCCGTCAACGACGCCGCATTGCACCTGGTCGAGGCCGGGGGCAAACGCTTCCGTCCGCTGTTCACGCTGCTCGCCGCGCAGTTCGGCCCCAAGCAGGACGACCACGTGGTGATCGCCGCCGCCGCGGTCGAGCTGGTGCACCTGGCCACGCTCTACCACGACGACGTCATGGACGAGGCCACCATGCGGCGCGGCGCCGAGAGCGTCAACGCCCGCTGGGACAACACCATCGCCATCCTCACCGGCGACTTCCTCTTCGCGCACGCCTCCCGCCTGGTCGCCGACCTCGGCACGGACGCCGCGCGGATCATCGCCGAAACCTTCGGCGAGCTGGTCACCGGCCAGATGCGGGAGACCGTCGGCCCCGGCCCGGGTGACGACGCCGTCGCGCACTACCTCACCGTCATCGCGCAGAAGACCGGCTCGCTGATCGCCACCTCCGGCCGGTTCGGCGGCATGATGTCCGGCGCCGCCGAGGACCACATCGAGGCGCTGCGCCGGTTCGGCGACATCATCGGCACCGCCTTCCAGATCTCCGACGACATCATCGACATCGCGTCGCCGTCCGACGAGCTCGGCAAGGCGCAGGGCACCGACCTGCGCGAAGGCGTCCGGACGCTGCCGATGCTGTACGCGCTGGCCGACCCGGAGACCGACCCGCGGCTGGTCGAGCTGCTGTCCGGCCCGATCGCCGACGACGGGCTCGTGCAGGAGGCGTTGGACCTCCTCCGGGTCAGTAGCGGACTCGATCGAGCACGCGTCACCCTTTCCGACTACGCTCAGCGCGCGCGAGCCGAGCTCACCGCGCTGCCCGCGTCACCCGCCCGGGACGCGTGCGAGTCGGTCGCCGACTACCTGGTCGCGCGTACGCGCTGAGCACTTAACAGGGGCAGGAAAAGATGTCCATATTCGGACAGGTCTGGCTGTGGAGCCTCGCCGCGTTCTTCGTCGGGGTCCTCCTCACCTGGCTGGTGCTGGCGCTGCCGCTCCGCAAGAGCGTCCGCCGGCTGGAGAGCTCGCTGGCGCAGGCCCACGCCGACGCCGCGCGCACCCCCGCGAACGCCGCTTCGGTCGGCAGCGGCACGGACGCGTTCCGGCGGCGCGAACCGGAGCCGTCCCGCCAGGAGACCTCCTACCCCGGCACGCTGGTCGCCGCGCCGCCGATCCACCGCGACGACGTCCACGACGACATCGACGAGGACTTCGCCGAGCTGGACGCGCAGGTGCCGTCCCGGATCCCGCCGGAGCCGGAGCCCGTCCGCGCGCCCGAGCCGGAGCTCGAGGAGGACGACGACCCGTACCGGAGCGCGGCCACCCAGTTCCTGACGTCGGACGAGGAGCCGGAGCGCGCCTCCGCAACCCAGTACCTGGCCCCGGTCGGCGACTCGTTCGACGACGAGCCGGAGCCCGAATCGCCGGCGTTGTCGCGGCTCGAGCAGCTCGACACCGACTCCGCGGGCTCGCTGTTCCAGCCCCCGGCCGGCGAGGCGGCGGACACGCCGGACTGGTTCGACGACGAGGCCCCGTCCCAGCGGTCGGCGTTCGAAGAGCCGGTGGAGCGCACCCGCTTCATCACCGAACACCCCGGCTCGGTGCGCCAGGACGAGCCGGAAGACGCCGAGCCGCCGCAGTACGCGTTCGGTGGTGACATCGCCGAAAGCGAGCTGGACGTGCCGCCGGAGACCCCCGCCGAAGCGACGCAGGTGCTGCCGAAGCGACAGCCTCGGGAGGCGGTGCGCGGCGGGTTCGACGCCCCGCAGCCGATCCAGCCGTCGATGCGCACGGTCGAGCGCCGCGAACCGGACCTGTCCGGCGCGCACAGCGGCTCGCTGTTCGAGCCGTCGGTCCAGCCGAACCAGGCGGCGGCCGCCGCGAGTGTCGCGGCTCCGGAGCCGCCCCCGGCCCGGCAGGCCGCGGGTGACTCGGTCCCGCCGGGGCCGTTCGGCCCCGGTTCGGCGATGCCGCGCCCGGGCGGCGGTGCCCCCAGCGACAGCTTCGCCGTGAAGGCCAGCGTCACGGCTTTGCGGTACTGCACCGAGGAATCGGCGCAGTTCCCGAAGATGGTCGCCGAGGTCTGGTTCCGGACGGCCGAGGACGCCGAGCGCGTCGGGTTCCGCCCGCTCAGCTGACGCCCGGCGCGGCCTCGAACAGCACGAGGGCCGCGCCACCGGGATCGGTGACCACCACCAGGGAGCCGAACGGCAGATCGGTGCGCTCGCGCACCAGGGTTCCGCCCAGCGCCAGCGCTTTCGCCGCGGCAGCGTCCACATCGGACACGGGCGCGTAGGGCAGCCACTGCGGCGCCCGGTCGTCGCCGGGCGCCAGCTCGGTGAGGCCGCCCCAAGGCGCGCCGCCGGTCTTCAGCAGCGTGTCGTCGGCCTCCCAGTCCAGCAACTCGGCGAAGAACCGCTTGCTGCCCGCCGCGTCGGCGGTGCGGACGTCGAAGAACACGAAAGGTGAATTGGGTCGCATGGCCTAAAACTTAGGACACTTGTCCCAGCCGGGGCAACCCCGAAGACGCCGAAGGCCGCCATGCACCGGGCATGGCGGCCTTCGGGAAGCAGCGGTTACGCGACCGTCCAGGTGTCCTTGCCGCGCAGCAGCCCCTGCAGGTCCGGCTTGCGGGCCGCGCGGGCCTCCTCGACCTGGGCGCGGGCGCCGTCGTCGTACGTCGGGCGCTCGACCTGGCGGAGGACGCCCGTCGGGACGTGGTTGAGGTTCTGGTCGCCCAGGCGCGACAGCGCGAACGCGTACGACGTGTCCGCGATCGACGGGTCGTGCACGACGAGGTTGTCCTCGCCGATGTCCGCGACCTTGGCGACGTCCAGGCCGCCCCAGTCGCCGCGCTTGACGCCGAACTCCTGGTTCGGGCCGAACCGGATCGGCTCGCCGGCGCGCAGCGGGATCAGGCGGGTGGCGGCCTCGTCGGCGTCCTTGAGGACGTCGAACGCGCCGTCGTTGAAGATCGGGCAGTTCTGGTAGATCTCGACCAGCGCCGAGCCGCGGTGCTGCGCCGCCGCCTGCAGGACCTCGGTGAGGCCCTTGCGGTCGGAGTCCAGCGCGCGGCCCACGAACGACGCTTCGGCGCCGATCGCCAGCGAGAGCGGGTTGAACGGCGTGTCCACCGAACCCATCGGCGTCGACTTCGTGACCATGCCCTGCCCGGACGTCGGGGAGTACTGCCCCTTGGTCAGCCCGTAGATCCGGTTGTTGAACAGCAGGATCTTGATGTTCACGTTGCGCCGCAACGCGTGGATCAGGTGGTTGCCGCCGATGGACAGCGCGTCGCCGTCACCGGTGACGACCCACACCGACAGGTCCGGGCGGGTGGTCGCCAGGCCGGTCGCGATCGACGGCGCGCGGCCGTGGATCGAGTGCATGCCGTAGGTGTTGAGGTAGTACGGGAACCGCGACGAGCACCCGATGCCCGAGATGAAGACGATGTTCTCGCGCTTGAGGCCCAGCGTCGGCAGGAACGACTGGACGGCGTTGAGGACGACGTAGTCGCCGCAGCCGGGGCACCAGCGGACTTCCTGGTCGGACTTGTAGTCCTTGGCCTTCTGCGGCTCGTCGGTGGTGGGCACGAGGTCCAGGCCACCGATGGTGGGAAGCCCGATGTCGATTGCGGTCATTTCGCCGCCTCCGTAGTAACGCCGGTGATGATCTCCGAGAACAGGTTCTGCAGCTCTTCGGCCTTGAACGGCAGCCCGGCGACCTTGGTGTGCGAGTGGACGTCGACCAGGTACTTCGCCCGCAGCAGCAGCGCGAGCTGGCCCAGGTTCATCTCCGGCACCACGACCTTGTCGTAGCTGCGCAGGATGTCGCCGAGGTTGGCCGGCAGCGGGTTGAGGTGGCGCAGGTGCGCCTGCGCGATCGGCAGGCCGAGCTTGCGCACGCGCCGGCAGGCCGCGCCGATCGGGCCGAACGAGCTGCCCCAGCCGAGCGCGAGCACGCGGGCCTTGCCGCCGCTGGGGTCGTCGACGACGAGGTCGGGGACGTCGATGCCGTCCACCTTCGCCTGCCGCAGCCGGACCATCTTGTCGTGGTTGTCGGGGTCGTAGGAGATGTGACCGGTCTTGTCGGCCTTCTCCAGCCCGCCGATGCGGTGCTGCAGCCCCGGGGTGCCCGGGACCGCCCAGGCGCGGGCGAGGGTCTCGGGGTCGCGGACGTACGGCCAGAACTCGCCGGAGTCGTTGTCCGCGTTGGGTTCGCTGGCGAACTCGACCCGCAGGTCGGGCAGCTCGTCGACGTCCGGGATCAGCCACGGCTCGGAGCCGTTCGCGATCGCGCCGTCCGAGAGCAGCAGCACCGGCGTGCGGTACTTCAGCGCGATCCGGGTCGCCTCGACCGCCGCATCGAAGCAGTCCGCCGGCGACAGCGGCGCGATGATCGGGACCGGCGACTCGCCGTTGCGGCCGTACATCGCCTGCAGCAGGTCGGCCTGCTCGGTCTTGGTCGGCAGGCCGGTGGACGGGCCGCCGCGCTGGACGTCGATGACGACCAGCGGCAGCTCCACCATCACGCCGAGGCCGACGGCTTCGGACTTCAGCGCGACACCGGGCCCGGACGTCGAGGTGACGCCGAGCGCGCCGCCGTAGGACGCGCCGAGCGCGGCGCCGATGCCGGCGATCTCGTCCTCGGCCTGGAAGGTGATGATGCCGAAGTTCTTGTGCTTGGACAGCTCGTGGAGGATGTCCGAGGCCGGCGTGATCGGGTACGTGCCGAGCAGGATCTGCAGGCCCGAGCGCTGCCCGGCGGCCACGATCCCGTAAGCGAGCGCGGTGTTGCCGGTGATCTGCCGGTAGGTGCCCTGGGTCAGCTTCGCCGGGGCGACCTGGAACGTCGTCGCGAACGACTCGGTGGTCTCGCCGTAGTTCCAGCCCGCGCGGAAGGCGAGGATGTTCGCCTCGGCGATGTCCGGCTTCTTCGCGAACTTCTCGCGCAGGAACCGCTCGGTGCCCTCGGTCGGCCGGTGGTACATCCACGACAGCAGGCCGAGCGCGAACATGTTCTTGCAGCGCTCGGCGTCCTTCTTGCCGAGGCCGGTGTCGGCGAGCGCGCCCTGGGTCAGGGTCGACATGGCGACCCGGTGCACCTGGTAGGGCGTGAGCGTGTCGTCGTCCAGCGGGTCCGTGGCGTAGCCGACCTTGGTCAGGTTGCGCTTGATGAACTCGTCGGTGTTGAGGATGATCGTGCCGCCGTGCGGGACGTCGCCGAGGTTCGCCTTGAGCGCGGCCGGGTTCATCGCCACCAGCACGTCCGGCCGGTCGCCGGGGGTGAGGATGTCGTAGTCGGCGAAGTGCACCTGGAAGCTGGAGACGCCGGGGATGGTGCCCTGTGGCGCGCGGATCTCGGCGGGGAAGTTCGGCATCGTCGACAGGTCGTTGCCGAAGGCGGCGGCTTCGGACGTGAAGCGGTCGCCGGTCAGCTGCATGCCGTCACCGGAGTCGCCCGCGAACCGAATGACCACCCGGTCCAGCTTGCTGACCTCGGTCGGCCTGGTTGCGGCGAGCGAGCCGTGACCAGCGCCGTTGCCGTTCGCACTCGTGCTCATGGGTCAGGGATTCCCTCTCTCCCGACGGTACGGCTTCCGTTCGCCTGCCGGTGCCGCGGCTGCGTTCACCAGGTCTACTCCCGAGGTTAGCTCGCCCTCAACACCGATGTTGGTAGTGTCCCGGGTGTTGGACGACCTCTTCGGTGCTCTTCAATGTCCCCTTCGCAGGTCCGTCAGATACCTGTAACTCATGGTAACGGGTAGTCGCCGCGACGCGTTGTGACGCGCGTCTCCCGGGTCACGGCCGGGACCGGATCCGTTCCCGCATCAGGGAAAGCCGTTCGGCGAACTCCGGTGACGCCAGCGAGGCGAGCTGCGGCCGGATCTCGACGTCGACGGCGTCGCTGTGCTCGGCCAGGCCCGCGGTGGTGCGCAGGCTGCGCTTGGTGGCGATCAGCGCTTCGCGCGGCGCGGCGACGGCGGGGTGAGCGAGCTCACGCGCGGCGGTCAGCAGTTCGTCATGGCCCCCGTCGACGACGCGCAGAGCCAGCCCGGCCCGCACGGCGGCTCCGGCGTCGAGCGGCTGCCCGAACAGTGTCATGGCGGCGGCCTGCTGCGGGCCGGCGATCCGCTGCGTCATCCAGGTCATCCCGCCCCCGGGGTGCAGCCCGAGTTCGAGGAACCGGGCGACGAACTTCGCCCGCGGCCCGGCCAGCCGCACATCGGCGGCGAGCGCGAGGTTCAACCCGGCCCCGACGGCGGCACCCCCGACGGCGGCAATGGTCGGCAGCGAGCACCGCGCGACGGCGAGGAAGCCCGCGTAGATGGCACGCAGCCCGGTTTCGTCGGCTTCGGCCAGGGCGGCCAGATCGGCGCCGGCGCAGAAGGCGGGCGGCGTACCGGTGACGACGACGGCGTGCACGGATTCATCCCGTTCGGCGGCGGCGACGGCGTCGGCGAGCTGCGCGGAGAGGTCGAGGGTCAGCGCGTTCCGGCTCCCGGGAGCGTCGACGGTGAGGAGGGCGACGCCGCCGGCGTGCTCGCTGACGATGCTGTCGGTCATCGGATCAGGGTATTGGTGGGGTGTGGCGGAACTGCTGGTGGTGCTGGTCGGCAACCTGCTGACGATGATCGACATGTCGGAGCTGTTCGGCGGACGGCGCCGCCGCTCCCGCGCCGCGGCCTTCGCGCGCGGCGAGCGGGTGGAGTACCCGTGCGTGCTGCGTTCGGAAGAGGTGACCGACGGCCGCGAACGGCGGGGCTGGATCGCGGTGGGCGGGGGGAGGGCGACGTGGCGGACCCCGGGCGCGGAGCCGGTGCCATTCGACCCGGGCGAGCTGACGATGCAGGCGGTGGACCGCCAGGCGGTGACGTTCCGGTCGCCGGACGGCCGGACGGAGCTGCGCCTGCACCCGGACGAGGCACCGCCGGTGCTGCGCGCGCTGGGCGGCTGAGCGCTTTCGGCCCGGCTTGGTCGCGGCCGGGGTGAGGTCGCGCCTCTGGCCTGCCCCGGGGTCGCGGCCCGGGGGGTGAGTTCGCGCTTCCACTTGATGTCGGGTGCTTGCCCGGCCCGCGACGGGAGGTGAGGTCGCGCCTCCGGCCCTGCCCGGTTGCGGCCGGGTGGAGTCGCGCCTTCCGGTCTGATGCCTGGGTCGAGGCCGGGACTGAAATCGCGCCTCGGGCCTTACCCGGGGTGAGTTCGCGCTTCCAGCTCCCCGCCGGGAGCTCGCCCGGCCCGCGGCGGGAGGCGAAGTCGCGCCTCCGGCCCCCGGTGACCAGCCTATCGGCGAGGGCCGACGGTTCCGCGGTCCCGGCAACCCGGAGCGCGGACTTGTCCACAAAGCCGCCGCCCCTGTGCACAGGCCCGCGCTCCCACCTGCCACTGTCGGACCCCACCGATACGCTGGAAACCGGGGGCCGGAGGCCTCACTGCTCCGGAGTAGGCGGCCGCTCCAGCAGCCGCGAGAGCACCACCGTCGACACCGTCCGATCAACGATCTCCAGTCCCCGCAGCCGCTCGAGCGCCGTCTCCAGATGATGGATGTCTGCCGCCCTCAGGTGGACGATGGCGTCCGCCGCGCCGGACACCGTGTACGCCGCCACCACCTCCGGCAAGGGTTCCAAGCGGGCGCGGATGCGGGCCGGCGTGATGTTGCCCTGGCACGTGACCTCGACGAACGCCTCCGTTCCCCAGCCCAGCGCCTCCGGGTCGACCACCGCCGTGAAGCCGCGCAGGATGCCCGTTTCGAGGAGCCGGTCCACCCGCCTCTTGACCGCCGGCGCCGACAGGCCGACCACCTTGCCGATATCCGCGTAGCTTGATCGCGCGTTCGCCACAAGACACGAAACGATTCGCTGGTCGATGGTGTTCACACGCAACATCTAGCACAGATATGCGCAGCGAACAGCGATTGATTGCGAGTTTAGGCGCGCCTTACCCTGCAACCATGCAGGCGATGCGCGTACCGACCACCCGTCGATACCTGATGTGTCCCCCGCGTCACTTCGCGGTGGACTACGTGATCAACCCCTGGATGGACCCGACCCAGCCGGTCAGCGCGGACGTCGCCGTCGCGCAGTGGACCGAGCTGCGCGACACCTATCGCCGCCTCGGCCACACCGTCGAGGAGATCGAGCCCCAGCCCGGCCTGCCCGACATGGTCTTCGCCGCCAACTCCGGCACCGTCGTCGACGGCCGCGTGCTCGGCTCGCGGTTCCGCGCCCCGCAGCGCGCCGCGGAGGCCGAGCACTTCCGCCGCTGGTTCGTCGAGCACGGCTACCGCGACATCACCATGCCGGAGAAGATCAACGAGGCCGAGGGCGACTTCGCCTGGACCGGCTCCCTGCTGCTCGCCGGCACCGGGTTCCGCACCGACCCGGCCGCGCACGCCGAGGCCCAGGAAGTCCTCGGCGTCCCGGTCGTCTCGCTGCAGCTGGTCGACCCGCGCTACTACCACCTGGACACCGCGCTGTTCGTGCTCGCCGAAGCGACCGACACGACCCGCGCGCAGATCGTCTACTACCCGGACGCCTTCTCGGCCGGCTCGCGCCGCGTCCTGGAGCGGGTGTTCCCGGACGCGGTCCTCGCGACCCGGGAAGACGCCGAGTGTTTCGGCCTCAACGGCGTGTCCGACGGCCGCAACGTCGTGCTGCCCGTCGAGGCCACCCGATTGGGTGAACTTCTCGCCGCGCGGGGGTACGAGCCCGTCTACGTCGACATCTCTGAGCTGCGGAAAGCCGGCGGCGGCCCGAAGTGCTGCACGCTGGAAATCCGCAAAGGCTAAATAACGGCAAAAAAGTGTAACTCACCCGTTTGCCAGTGCGATTAATCGAAGTAACAAATCGACTACTCGCGGTGGCAGGCGGTGGGAGTGGTGACGGTGATCCTCGCCGTGCACGGGGTGGGCCGGCCGGCCCGCCAGCTCGACCCCGGTGAAGACGAGCGCTGGCTGACCGTCGAGCAGTTCGAGCGCGTCCTCGACGCCGCGGCGGACCGCGAAGACGTCCGGCTCACCTTCGACGACGGCAACGACTCCGACGTCGAGATCGTGCTGCCGCGGCTGGCCGACCGCGGGCTGACGGCGGAGTTCTTCCCGCTCGCCGGCCGGCTCGGGCAGCGCGGCTACCTCGACCGCGACGGTCTGCGCGAGCTCGTGCACGCCGGCATGGAGATCGGCTCGCACGGCTGGGAACCGCGCGACTGGCGGCGCCTCGACGACCGCCACGCCGACCGCGAGCTGAAGGACGCGCCGAAGCTGCTCGGCGACCTGTGCGGCCGGCCGGTCCGGCGATACTCGCTGCCGTTCGGCGCCTACGACCGGCGCGTGCTCGCCCGGCTCCGGCAGGCGGGCGCGACCCGGGTGTATTCGAGCGACGGCGGCGCGGTCCACCCCGACGGCTGGCTCCAGCCCCGCACGGAGCTCCCGCACGACCTCGACGGAGATTGGCTCGACGGCGTCCTCGCCGGCTCCCGCCGACGCGCGACCCGCTGGGCGAACCGCCTGTTCCGCCGCACTGCCCGGTAGACGCGGACCCCGCGAGGCGGATGCCTAGTGTCGCGCCGGGCGAGCGGCCAGCCGTGTTACGGCAAGGCCTGTCCGATAGGCGAACTTCGCCGGATCCCGGCCACCCCACAGCGTCCCGGCGAACGGGACACCCGCCGAACCGGTCGCCGCCGGGTCAGAGCGGTGAGCAGCCTTTTCGTCAACTCGGGCCACCTGATGGGAAATTCCCGCACCCGAAGGCCTTGAACGTGCCCGCCTCCGCGGTGCATCCTGGTGCCCCGCCGCCGTAAGGAAAGTTTCCTAACTAAAGGGAGCACCAGGAATGCGGAAACTGATCCTGCTCGCGACGCTCGCGCTGGCGTCGGCCGTGGTGCCGTCGGCCGTCGCGTCCGCGTCGCCCGCCCCGGCCGCGGCACCGGCCACCGCGGCACC
>NZ_JBSGJD010000101.1:0-30836 GCF_053605405.1 Amycolatopsis sp. NPDC003861 | reverse complement strand
GGGTTAGAACCCGCCTTACCACTCACGACGGCCGCGGTAGGTCTGCCCTGGGGAAAACAGGTCAAAAGCTGGACACTAACTGGCCACCGCGCCCGGCGGGGTAGCGAAGGCTTCCGTCGCGGCGATCAACCGCAGTGAAGTCGAAGTCCAGGGTGAGGTTGCCGTCATGACCACGCATTGAGTTCCGAGCCGGCGAGGTGGGTTTCCCCGGCGAAAGCCGTTGCCGGCAACGGGAAACACCTTGTCGCGACCGGTGTCCGGCGCGCACCATCGATACAGACCGGAATTTCGCGAAACCACCGTGAAATCCACCGAATCCCGTTCACCGGGGAATTCCGAGGAGTCTGCCATGATGGTCGTCTGTTCCGTTTCCGCCCTTCTCCGCACCGCGCTGGGCATCGTCCTGGTCGCGCTGTTCGCCGGGCTGGCGCTGGCCGGGCCCAGTGCTCCGGCGAGCACGCCCGGGCCTGCCGCGCCGGCTGCCACCGCGACCGCCGCCGCCGAACCCGTCACGCACTAAGGGCCGGTGGACTCCAGGTGCTCGATCAGGCTGGCCAGCTGGTCGGCGTACCGCCGGACGAACTCGGGCGCGTCCGCCTGCGTCCCGGTCAGGCCGTCGACCACGTGCGGCAACGTCACCGGGGCCATCGCCGCCGCCATCAGGAGCACCGTGAGGCACTCCGGGTCGGCCCAGCCCGGGAGGCGGCCCTCGGCCTTCAGCGCGCCGAGCCGCTCCACCGTCCCGGTCAGGCGCTGCGTGCGCGGCGCGTGGTCGGGGTCGGTGTCCGGGCCTTCGTACTCCAGGCCCGACCACGCCAGCAGCCGGACGCCATCGCGGCTTTCCAACGTTTCCAGAGCCATCCGCCGGACCTGTTCGGACAGCGGCAGGTCCGGCGCCATCAGTTCGCTCTGCCGCTGTCCCCACCCCTCCGACATCGCCCGGTACAGGCCTTCCTTGCCGTCGAAGTAGTACGAGATCAGCTGCTGGTTCACCCCGGCCCGCGCCGCGATCGCCGCGATCCGCGCGCCGGCGTAGCCCTTCGCCGCGAACTCCGCGGCCGCCGCCTCCAGGATCAGCCGGCGGGTGCGCTCCGGATCCCGTTGGCGCTCCTGGGGCTTCGGCGAACGGCGGGGCTTCGACGCGGTCACGCCGCGACTATACGTCAACCAACCGCTTGACTCTGTCGAACAGACGGTTGAGGCAGCGCCGCCGTCAGGACGAGGGCCAGCACGAGCACCCCGGCGCTGACCGCGAGCGCGCCCGCCGTCGCCGACGCGGATCCGCTGCCCAGCCGGGTGAAGAAGACCGTGCCGAACAAGGCGATGCCGGTCGCCGTGCCGAGCTGGACGGTGGTGTTCACGACGCCGGACGCCGCGCCGGCCTGCTCGGGCCGGATCCCCGCCATCGACGTGGCGAACAGCGCGTTCAGCACCGCACCCATGCCGAGCCCGACGGCGACCACCGGCACCAGCAGTTCCCAGCCGCGCAGCGCAGTGTCCACTTGCGACACCAGCACGGCGAGCACGACCAGCCCGGCCAGCAGCACGGCGACGGCGCCGGCGGTGAATGCGCGCCCGAGCTTCGGGGCGAGGCGCATGGCCAGGACGTTGCCCACGACGATGCCGAGCGTCGACGGCGCGAACGTCAGAGCCGCTTCCCACGGCGTGAAGCCGAGCCCGAGCTGCAGGTGCAGCGTCAGGACGAAGAAGACGCCGACGCCGGTGTTGACGCAGAGCAGGACGGCCTGGCTGCCGGCCACCTGCCGCAGCAGGTCCGGCGGGAGCAGCGGTTCGCCGCCGCGGCGGAACTGGCGCCGCTGGTGCCACGCGAACACGCCGGCCAGCGGGACGGCCGCCACCAGCAGCGCGATCGACCACGCCGGCCAGCCCAGCTCGCGCCCCTGCACCAGCGGGTAGAAGATCGCGGACAGCACGGCGGTCAGCAGCCCCAGCCCGACGGGGTCCATCCGGTGCCGGAGGAACCCCGGCCGGCCGGGCATGGTGACCAGCGCACCGGCCAGCGCGAGCACGCCGATCGGCAGGTTCACCAGGAAGATCGCCCGCCAGCCGGTGCCGAACAGGTCGGCCTCGGTCAGCGCCCCACCCAGCAGCGGCCCGGCGAGCCCGCCGACCGGGAAGGCGGCCGCGTACCAGGCCATCGCCTTCGGGCGTTCCCGCTCGTCGAACTCCGCGTGGACGAACGACAGCACTTGAGGCACCATCAGCCCGGAGCCGACCCCCTGCACCACCCGCGCGGCGATCAGCACACCGGCGTGCCCGGCCAGCCCGGCCCCGAGCGAGGCGGCGGTGAACACGAGCATGCCCGCCACGAACAGCTTCTTCGGCCCGTGCCGATCACCCAGCCGCCCGCCGGTGATCAGCGTGAGCGCGAAGCCCAGCGCGTAGCCGGCCGAAATCCACTGCAGCGCGGCCTCGCCGGTGCCGAGCTCCCGCCGGATGGTCGGCAGCGCCACCGCGACGATCTGGTTGTCGATCATGTCCACCAGCACCGCGAGGACCGCAACCGCCAGTGCCCACCACCTGAGCGCGTGCTTTTCCACGACGTACCTCCCCAGCGACGACCTTGACGCAGCCATCGTCAACCAACCGGACGACTCTGTCAACCAAACGTTTGATTGAGTCCGGCGGGCGTTGGAGAAGTGGGGGTTCGTTCCTGAGGACCTCCTGGAGTTGGTTGACGAAGGCTTCGGCCAGCCACGGCGCCGCCACGGGCACCGCCGCTGCGCGCCGACATCCGCCCGCGCAATCCGGCCGCGCCGATCACCGCCCCGGTGGCGACGCACGCCGCCGCGAGCTCAAGCCGGCAGCACGCCGCTGCTCGGCACCGTCCACACGAGCGGCCCGGCGTGCCAATCGCCGCCCCGAGCTCGAGCCGGCAGCGCGCCGAAGCGCCGATCGCTGGCCCGGCCGCGACGCACGCCGCCCCGACCTCGAGCCGACCGGCGGCCGTACGCCGCCGCCGCAACCTCGAGCCGGTCAATGACCGGCGCGAGCGGGGCGGGACTCAGCCTTCAAGCACCTCCCGCAGCTTCCAGGCGAAGGCCTCCGGCTGGCCGGCATAGCCGTACTCACCGCCGAGGAAACCGCCGTGGTGGCTCGGGAACACCGTCGCCTCCTGGCCGAGCTGCGTCGCCGTTCCGATGGCCGCGCGGCCGGTGTACACCTCCCGCGATTCCTCGCCGACCGCCACGACTATCCGCGTCGGGGCCGCGGCCAAGGCCGGGACGTCGAGCCGGTACGCGCTCACCGCCAGGGTGCGTTCGGTCAGGAGTGGGTCGTCGCGGCGGCCGTCGTCCTCGGGTGGGAGTCCGAATTGGACCGGGTCCGCCAGTGGGAGTGCGAAGTACGCGTCGGTGAACGGGCCCTGCCACGACGTCATCGTGAAGAACGCCGCCATTCCGGCGCCGAACCCCTTGGCCTCGTAAGCATCCCGCACCGCTTGGCCGGCCCGCTCGGCCGCGGCCGCGTCCGGCAGGGACGCGACGATCGGCGGCTCGTGGGCGACGAGCGTGCTCACGGCCTCCGGGTGCGCCGTCACCAGCGCGAACCCGGCGACCGCGCCCCCGCTGCTGCCGAACACCTCCACCGGCCCGGCGCCGAGCGCGGAAATGACGGCGTGGATGTCCTCCGCCTGCACGGCCGGGACGTGGTCCTCTCGCCCGTCCTTGCGGACGCTGCGCCCGAGCCCGCGCGGGTCGTAGGTGACCACCGTGCGGTCGGCGAAGTGCGACGCCAGCGCGCCGAACCCCTCCGCCGTCATCGGCTGCCCGATCATGAACAGCGGTGGCCGCGGGCTCTCGGCGGGCGCCGGGCCGTGCACGTCGTAGACGATGTCGGCTTCGGGTGTTTCCAAGGTGTGTGTGGTCATCGGGACTCCCCTCGTCTGGTCTCATCGAGACGTTAGACGAGGGGTCCGACAATTTCCGCCGAGGCGAGGAAGGCGAGCGGGCTAAGCCGTTTACAGAGGAGAAGGAAGCCCGCTCATGGCCTCGCATCGATAAGACTATCAGGCCGGGACCAACCGGTTGAGCGTTTCCAGCGTGAGCACGGTCGACCCCTCGGGCAGCCCCTCCGGCCGGTGCAGGCCGACGTACGTGACCGGCTCGGCCGGCCGCGCACCGGGCTCCCACACGCTCACCTCGGTGTCGCGCATCAGCCCGACGAGGTACCCGACGGTCAGGTACTTCCGCTCGACCAGGCCGCGCGCCAGCACGCTCGTGCTCGCCTGGTTCGTCTCGAGCCGGTTGAACCGGGGCGAGCCGGACAGGTAGAGGTGCAGCCAGGTCGCCGTCCACGTACCGGCCCGGTCGCGGCCGAAGACCATCGGCAGCGCGACGCGCCCGCGCCCGCGCAGGTCCGAGCGGGTCCGCACGGTGCGGGGCTCGAACGGCGCGCCGGCCTGCGCCCGGTCGCGGAGCATCCAGCCGAACATCGACTCGGCGACGTCGTCGAAACCCTCGCCGGAGAAGACGTTCACCTGCGGCACGACGTACGCGGCGCCGAGCGAGTCCAGCGGGATGTCGATGAACTCGGTCGCCCCGTGCGGCGCCTCGGTGAGGTCGCCCGAGTACACCGCGCCGCCGTCGTGGTAGTTGGTCCACGACACGTGCCCGGCGTACCGGAAGCGGGCGTCCAGCAGCAACGCCGACAGGTCGAAGTCGGTCGTTTCCCGCGCCTGCCGCCAATAGGTGAAGAACCGCAGCACTTCCCCCTCGACGTGGGTGCGCGAACCGCGCGGCAGCACGGCGAACCCGTCCTCGCTCGCCTTCCCCGACAGCGGGAGCGCGACGTCCAGCACGGCCGGGTCGACCACCAGCCGCCCGCCGGCCGGCAGCCGTGCGGAGAGTTCGGCGTCGATCAGGTCGCTCACCCGCGCGATCACTTCGCGCGGCAGCGGCGGGCGGGTGTCGGCGGCGACCCACGCGCGACGGCTGCGCGTCGTGAACACACGGGCGGCGTCCGGTGTGGCGCGGTTCAGCAGGTGCTCACGCACGGAGCACAGCACCCGGCCGGACACCGAACCCAGCACCGTGCCGGCCGCGGCGAGGACGTCGTCGACCGGATCGGCCTGCCGCAGCAACCGATCCAGTGATCGCATGAACAGGCCCGGCGCGGCGGTCAGCACCTCGGCGGCGCGCGAGACGTCGCCGTCGGCGAACGCGCGCTCCGCACGGCCGGCCACCGAGGACACCTTGCGGTCGCCGCGGGCGACGTCGAACACCTCGCGCGCGCCCGGGTACGCCGTGGTCTCGTACGGGTGCAGGTAAGTGCCCAGTCGCTTGAACCGCTCGGCGAAGCGAGAGACGTCACCGAGCTTGCCCGCGCTGCCCGCGACCACGCCGTCGAGCGCAGCCAGCAGGATGCGCCGCTCGCGGCGGCGGAAGCTGCGGAACCGGGTCGGTTCGGCCAGCGTGACGTCGCCGCCGCTGGCCTGGCACGCGGTGCGCAGCACGTCGACGACGGTGTCGACCGCGACCAGCGGGCGGCCTTCCGCCAGCCGGACCGCGTTGAGCACGGCCCGGTTTTCGCGCACCGGCACGGCTTCGAGCTCGACGTCGCCGCAGGTGACGGCCAGCTCGGCGAGCAGCTGCAGGTCGGCTTCCCCCAGCGGGGTGCCGGACTCGGCCAAGGATCGGTACAGTGCGCGGGTTTCTTCCTCGAGCGTGCCGCCCAAGTGGACGACGGTCACCCGGTCCTTGATCGACGCGACCAGCTCGTCGTGCGCGGCGAGCAGGTCGGCAAAGCTGTGCTGGTAGCGGCCGTAGCCCGGCAGCGTGAGCAGGTCGACGACGTCGTCCCCGCCGGTGTGGCGCAGGCAGGAGACCCAGAACTCGACGGTGTCCGGCACGCGGCGCGGGAACTTCTTGAAGTAGGCGTTGTGCCGCACGTGGTCGCCGACCAGGCCGCGGACGGCACCGACGACGGCCGCGGCGAGGTCCATCGCCGCGCCGGGCGCCACGGTGGACAGGTGGCCGAGCAGCGCGCGATCGGCCTTGAACCCCACGCTGAGCAGCACGACGTCCAGCTGCCGGGCGACGGCGGACCCGTCGCCGGCCGGTGCGTCGGCACGCGGGACGCGCAAGGTGTGGCTGATGATCGTCTGCAGCATGGAAGTTCCCCCGGGTAGGTGGTCGCGCGCCGTGGTGTCGAACCACGTCGGCGGAGCTTATGAGGCCCCGCTGGTTACCGAACCGCACGCGTGGGTTGGCCGACCGGACTCGCACCGGCTTCGCCCGGGACCACAACCCGGGGCCTCGTCTCCTTCGGCTTCGGCCAAGGTAGCGCGTCCGGGAGTCGAACCCGGGTCTCCCGGGTGAGAACCGGGGATCCGTACCGCTGGACCAACGCGCCGAGCGCATTCGCGTCCGCGCACTGGTTGCAGCGAAGACGAATGCCGGGAAAAAGAGCACCGGCGGAAGGAGTCGAACCCTCTGGCCGCGGTTTTGGAGGCCGCGCCGCTTCCCAAGCTCGCCGATTTCAAGAAAAAAGCCGCCCGGCCCGGTTTCCCGGCGGGCGGCTCCCTGGACCACGACGCGGCTACGTCATGACAGGGAGCCCCGAGAAGTGCGCCATGTGCTGCCATTCCATGGTCGTCATGTGCCCTCCTCGGTTCGTGTGGCACCCATCATCACCGGACAAGCCGAGCCGCGTCAAAGCAATTAAGCCTCTTCCCGCGCCAGCTGCTGCGCCGCTCGCCCGATGGCCGCCTCGACCCGGTCGGCCAGCAGGCCCACCGCGCCGACCGCGCGGCTCATCGGGTCTTCGCCGTCGCCGCCCAACGCCTGTTCCCGCAGGTATGCCGCCTTGACGTCAACCCACCGCTGAGCCTGCGAAGGGGACAGCCGTCCCCGCAGCTCGGCCAGCTTGAGCAGGTTGGCCTCGGCACCCGAGGTCAGCGTCTGCGCCTCGCCGGCGTAGTGGTCGTCGATCAGGGCTTCGAGCTCGGTGTCGTCCATCACCGGCACGATGCGCTCGGCGAGCTTGTTCATGTTCCGGTACGAACCCTGCAGCTGGAACGGCGGCTCGGTGCGCGAAGCGTCCGCCTGCGCCGCCGATGCGATGTAGGCCTGGTTGTTCGCCAGCACGGTCCGCTGCACCCGCAGCAGCTTCCGCAGCACCGCGAGGACCTGCTCCAGCTCCGTGGCCGAATACGCGTGCGAAAGCTGGTCCGCCCGCGCGGATCCGTCGCCGCGGGCCATCCGGACCAGGATGTCCACATCGGACCGTTCGCGCGACACGAGCGGCGCCAGCACGGTGTTCGACGTCAGCGCGTTTTCGACGTAGCTGAGCGCGAAGAGCTCTTCCTTGCCGGACAGCACGTCGCCGAGGTTCCAGACGTCCGCGCGGTTGGCGAGCATGTCCGGGATGCGGAACCGCTTGCCCTGCTCGGTGTACGGGTTGCCGGCCATGCACACCGCGAACCGCTTGCCGCGCAGGTCGTACGTCCGCGTGCGGCCCTCCCACACGCCTTCCATCCGCCGCTGCGCGTCACACAATGAGATGAACTTCTGCAGCAGCTCCGGCGACGTGTGCTGGATGTCGTCGAGGTACAGCAGCACGTTGTTGCCCTGCTCCAGCGCGAACGAGATCTTCTCGACCTCCTGCCGCGCGGTCGCGTTCGGCGCGTCCGCCGGGTCGACCGACGTGACGTCGTGGCCGAGCGCCGGCCCGTTGACCTTGACGAACACCAGCCCGAGGCGGCTGGCGACGTACTCCATGAGCGTCGTCTTGCCGTACCCCGGCGGCGAGATGAGCAGCAGCAGCCCGGACTGGTCGGTGCGCTTGGCGTCACCGGCCGCGCCGAGCTGCTTGGCCAGGTTGTCGCCGATCAGCGGCAGGTAGACCTCGTCGAGCAGCCGGTTCCGGACGAAGGCGCTCATCACCTTCGGCTGGTATTCGTCCAGCCGGAGCCGGTCGCGTTCGGCGGCCACGAGTTCGTTGCGCAGCCGCTGGTACGCGCGGAAACCCGGCACGCGATCGCGGCGGAAGCGGTGCGTCCTGGCGAGCGTCTCGTCGAGCCGCACCGTCACCGACCGCCCGGTGATCCGCGGGTGCGCGCCGAGCAGACCGTCCACAGTGGCCGTCAGCGTCGCCGACGAGTCGTACCGCGGCAGGTCGCACAGCTCGATCGCGACGGCTTCGGGCAGCTCGTCGGCCGGCAGCCCGGCCGAGTCCGCGAAGGACCGCAGCCAGGCGTCGGCGAGCTGGTACCGGTCCGCCAGGTCGTCGAGCGAACCCAGGTCTTCGGCGAAGCTCCGCCGGTCGAGCCGGAACTTGTCCAGCACCGCCCGCGCGCCACCGCTGGTGACGAACCCGGACGGGGCGACGGCGAGCTCCTCGAACAGGTACTCCCCGGCGAACTCGGTGTCGAGCCCGAGCCCGCCGGCGAACGCCGTGATCGCGTCGGTGAGCTCCCGCGACAGCTCGTCGATCGCCGGGGTGGCGCCGAACGCCTCCCGCACCCGCGCGAGCGACGCGGCCCGCGTCGTCCAGGCGGCGCGCGCCCGCTCTTCGGCGCCGAACGCCCAGAACAGCTGGGCCGCGGCCCGGGCGGCGGGCGGGTAACGCAGCAGCCCGGCGGCGGACCGCAGCCGCAGCAGAGCGCCCAGGATCGCGGCGGCGTCGTGGTCGTGCACGCCGCGCGCGTACCCCTCGTCGTACCGCTCCCCGGCCACGCTCCGCACGACTTCCAGGAGGTCGGCTTCGACCAGCTCGGCCGCCGGCCGTTCGGCGAGGATCGAGGTCGCGAGGTACTCGGCCCGGTAGACCTCCGGTGACTCCGAGACCAGCAGCTGCTCCCAGTACGGCCGGGTCGCCTCGAACGCGGCGTCGCGCACCGGCGCCCGGTAGTCGGTGCCGGTGATCGCAAATTTCAGTGAGCCGTCGTGCGGCACCAGCGTCAGGTCGACGTCCTGGGTGTTGACGGCGAAGGTGTTGCGGCCGAGGCGGATCGTCTCGCCGCCCTCGCCGTAGAGGTCGAGCCGGTCGCGCAGGGCCCGGCCGGCCTCCTGGCGAGCGGCCTTCACCCGGCCTTCCAGCTCTTCGGCCCGCACCTGGTCGCCGAGCGCCCGCAGGTCCTCGACGACGCTGCGCAGCTTCGAGACCATCGGATCGGCCGCGAAGTAGGTGTTGATCTCCTCGGCCGAGCCGAGTGACCCGACCCGGCGCGTCACGCTGCCGAGGATGCGCCCGGCCGACTCGACCAGCCTGTCCGCCCGGCGCGCCCGCTCGTCGAGCAGCGCCTGCTTGCGCGAGGAGAACGCCTCGTAGACGTCGGTGCGCTTCTCCCCGAGCGAGGTCAGGAAGTCGTCGAACTCCCCGAACCGCGATTCGAGGTTCTCCAGCTGCAGCAGCAGCCGGCCCAGCTGCTCGTCGCAGCGCTCCGGGGTGTCCGCGACCGCGAGCCCGCCGGTGATGGCCTGCGCGAGCAGCGCGAACTCGGCCGCGAACTCGGCCCGGCCCTCGGTTTCCAGGAGTTCCTTGCGGCGCGCGTCGAGCGTCGCCCGGGCGCGGTTGACCGCGCCGATCACCTCGCCGACGCGCTCCAGGATCTTCGTCCGGACGACGGCGTCGGCGATGTCCAGCCCGCCCACGACGTCGGTGAGGACCTCCAGGCCGGCGGACTGCTCGTCGAGCCGCTCGGCGACCGGGCCGGCCTCGGCGACGGTCTTGATCGCGCCCGCCGCGGCGATGAGACCGTCCACTTCGGCGTGGTAGCCGGTGAACGCCTCCTCACCCTGCAGGAACCGCACGGCCCGCCGCGCGGCCTCGGCGAACTCGGTGTCCAGGTCCGCGATCAGCGTGTCCACGCGCGCGGTGTCGGCGTACCGCAGCTCCCGCACGGTGACCAGCCGCCCGCGCGCCCGGTGCATCTCGGCGAGGCGGCGCACCCAGGCGTCCGCCGCGTTCAGCGCCTCGCCCCGCACGCGCCGCACGAGCGACGCCGTGTCGGCCGCCGCGGTGTCGACGGCCTCGGCCGCCTGCGCGGTGAGCGAGGTGACCGTCTCGAACTCGTCCAGCACCTGCTCGGCGGTGACCCGGACGTCGGACAGCGGCGAACGCAGGTCGCCCAGCTCGGTCTCGCCCAGCCAGTGGTAGTGGTCGAAGACCCGGGCGCAGGCGGCGATCAGCGCCTCGAACACCGCCGCCGACGGCGCCATCTCCCCGATCATCCGGGTGATCGACAGGCAGTCGGAGATCCCGCGGACGAGGTCGGCGTTCCCGACCCGCTCCAGCGGCCCGGTGCCGGCCGGCTGCGCCGCGGCGTAGGTGGCCGACTGGAACGGCGTCCGCCACACCTGCATCGGGTGCACCCGGCTCGGTTCGTCGGACAGCGCGCGGAACAGGATCATCGTGCCGTCGTCGAACAGCGAGTACCCGTGGCACGGGATCGGGTTGGCGACCTCCTTGCGGATCACGTTGTAGGGCAGCAGGAGCGAGCGCCCCTCGGCCCGCGCGTGGAAGACGTACAGCACGTCCTCGCCGTTGGGCGAACGGATCACGCGCTCGAACTCGAGACCGTCCACAGTGGTGTCGAACGTCTTGCTGACGCCGGTGTCGAGGTAGTAGCCGCCGGGGAAGATGATGCCGTGGTCCTCGGGCAGCCGCTGGCAGGCCTGCCCGATGCCGTCGAGCCGCACGACGTCCTGGGTGCGCGTGTTGAACACCAGGTAGCGGTACTCGGTTTCCTTGTACGGCAGCATGCGCAGCAGGATCAGCGGGCCGATCCGGGCGTAGGAGACCTCGGCGTCGGCGAGGCTCTGCAGCGGCTCGTCCACCGGCTCGGCGTACACCCCGGCGCCGGTCTCGGTGTTGTTCTCGACCTTGACCGTCAGGTTGCCGCCGACGGTTTCGACGAAGACCTCGTCCTCGATCGAGATGTGCGGGTGGCGGCCCAGGACGTGGTCCTCGCGGGTCGTCTCGACCCACTCGAAGTCGTGCGACGGCGGGAAGACGTGGTCGCGCTCGCCGCGGCTGTCCAGGTAGGACACCGAGCCGTCGGCCGCGATCGCCCACCGCAGCACCCGGATGTCCTCGGTGCGCGGGCCGATCTGGAACACCGCGAGCAGCTTGCCGTCCAGCCGGCGCAGCTGCAGCAGCTTGGCCTGGCGGTAGTACCGGTAGAGCTCGCCGAAGTCCCGCCCGAACTGCTCGTCACGCAGCAGTTCGGGCAGTTCCTCGGCGCTGACGTCGTCGAAGCGGAACGCGTCTTCGTCGCGGCTGAAGCGCTGCAGCGAGAAGACGTCGTCGACCGCCGTCTCGGGCTTCAGGCCGATGAAGACGTTGTAGCCGAACAACATCCGCCCGTCGACGGCGACGATGTCCCGGGGCACGCAGTTGTTGGCGGTGCGGATGCGTTCGGTGCCGACCAGCGCGAGCTGCGCGCTGCCGAAGACCTCCAGCCGCCGCGCGTTGAGCTCGTCGGCGCGTTTCGCCAGCTCGGCGGCCTGGGCGGCCAGCCGGACGCGGAGCACCTCATAGGTGCCCGCGTCCAGCTCCGTCTCGGCCGCCGTCACTGCTTCGCGGCGACGACGGTGGCGACCGACGTCTCGGCGAGGCCGAGCCGCTGCGCCGTGGTCATCAGCTCACGGAGCTTGTCGCTGTCCGGCCCGCTGGCCTGCAGCTGCTTCGCCAGGAAGGCCGACAGCGTCAGGTTCTTGACGTCCTCGGTGCTGACCGCGCCGATCAGCTTGGCGAGGTCGTCGGTGAAGCTGGCCGACCCGTCGACGTACGGCCGGGCGAGCGCGCCGACGACGTCGGAGTGCTGCACGAAGCCGTCCACGCTCTTGCCGAGGCCGATCGAGCCGACGATCCGGTCGAAGAACGCGGTCTCGCCGCCGACGATGTCGATGTCGGCCTTCTCCAGGCCGGCGCTGAGCACGACGGCCTGCGCTTCGGCGACGTCCCGCTGCACGTCGAGCGCGGCCAGCCGGATCTCCTTCTCGGCGTCCAGGCGCAGCCGGTACTCCTCGTGCTCCCGGCTCGCGCTGTCGAGCGCGGCCATCGCGGCGGCCTTCTCGGTGAGGCCCTCGGCCTCGCCCTTCAGCTTGTCGCGCAGCGCTTCGGCGACCACGACGGCCTTCTCGCGCTCGACGATCGCCTCGGCGCGGCCGACCTTCTCCAGCGCGACGGCGTCGCGCTCCCGGACCTGCGCGGCGGCCAGGCCGGCGGCGGCCTCCTCGGCCTGGATGCCCTCGGCGAGCCGGATCTTGGCCCGCGTCTCCAGCTCGGCGGCCTGCTGGCGCGCCTCGGCGAGGGTCAGCTCCTCGCGAGCCTTGTACTTGGCGGCCTGCTCCGCGGCTTCGGCGGCCTTGATGCCCTTGACCAGGTTCTCCTGGGCCTCGGCCTCGGCGCGGATGACGACGGCCTCGCGGGTGCGCTGGGCCTCCTCGACCACGCGCAGCTTCTTGATGTTCTCTTCCTGCTCGGCGACGGTCTTCTCGACGGCGATTCGCTCCCGGATCACCTCGGCGATCGACCGCTTTTCGGTCTCGAGCTCCTTGTCCTTGGCGATCCGGGACAGCTCGGTTTCGCGCTCGCGGCCGATCACCTCGAGCAGGCGGTCCTTCTCGATCCGCTCGGACTCGATGGCGATGACGCGTTCGCGGTTCTTGCCCGCGACCTCGATTTCGCGCTGCTGGTTCTGCTGCTGGATGCCGAGCTGCTCGTCGGTGCGCAATTGCGCGGCCTGCGACTTGAGCCGTTCCTCGGCCTGCACCTTCGTGATTTCGGCTTCTTCGCGCGCCCGCATGGTTTCGATTTCGCGGCGCTGCTTGATTTCCGCGTCGGCCTGACGCCGTTCCAGCTCGAGGATCGCCTCCCGCGCGTCGACGTTCTGGCGCGTGATCTCCTTTTCTTCGTGACGGCGGAATTCGTTGGTGCGCACGTGCTCGATCGCCGTCAGTTCGGTGATCTTCCGGATGCCCTGCGCGTCCAGGATGTTCGCCGCGTCGAGCGACGCCATCGGGGTCTGCTCGAGGTAGTCGATGGCCGCGTCTTCCAGGCTGTAGCCGTTGAGGTCGGTGCCGATGACACGGATGATCTGGTCGCGGAATTCGTTGCGCTTGGTGTAGAGGTCGACGAAGTCCAGCTGCTTGCCGACGGTTTTCAGCGCTTCGGAGAACTTCGCGTTGAACAGTTCCTGCAGGGTGCCCTGATCGCTGGCGCGTTCGGTGCCGATCGCCTGCGCGACCTTCACGACGTCCTCGACCGTCTTGTTGACGCGGACGAAGAACGAGATCCGGATGTCGGCGCGGATGTTGTCGCGGCAGATCAGGCCTTCCTGGCCGGTGCGCTCGATGTCGATCGTCTTCACCGAGATGTCCATGACCTCGGACTTGTGCAGCACGGGCAGCACGACCGCGCCGGTGAAGGTGACATCGACCTTGCGCACCTTGGAGATGATCAGCGCTTTGCCCTGCGGCACCTTGCGGAACAGCCGGCTCACGACGAACAGCAGCACGAGGACGATCAGGACCACGACGGCGATCAACACGCCGGCCCCCAGGCCGATGGCATCCATTCAGTTCAGTCCTTTTCTGCCTCGAGTTCCATGGGGCTGACCCAGAAGAACTCTCCTTCGGCGTCGTAGTCGTAGAGGACAACGCGGCTGCCGACGCCGAGGTTGCCTTCGCCGGCCAGTCGGATTTGGACGATCGCCGAAGAGCCGTCGGCAGCGGCGGCTTCGGCCTGCCCGAAGTCCTCGGTGACACTCGACGTCCGAACGACGGCAACCCGGCCGACGAAGTCCCGCCGCGTCGGCTCGACCCCGGCGAAGACCCGCCGCAGCGGCACGATGATCAGCCGGGTCCCGAGCGCCCCGCCCAAGAGCGCGCCGGCCAGGACGCCGAAGCCGAGCAGGATCCGCAGGGGTGCACCTTCGATGAGGACGGCGCCGACGAGGCTGAGGAACCAGCTGAAGGCGACCAGCAGCGACAGCGAGATGGACAGCGGAACCCCGCCGAAGAACCCGATCTCCCCGTCTTCGACGTCGAAGACGCCGAGCAGGGCCAGCCCCCAGTAGCCGATCACGACGACCAGCAGGAAGCTGAAGAGCACGGCCGGAAAAGCCAGCGCCGCGGCGACGAACCCGCTCATCGTTTCCATCCCCCCATGGAAGGCCCCGGCGGCGCGGGGCCTTGGCCAGCGACTATAACCGGCAGGAGGAGGCGGGGACGAACATTTCGGACACGAGCTCATCTCGCCGCGGTGTCGTTCGTCTCGTCGGTTAAGTCACCTACCCTCGATACCCTACCACCAGAGTGTTGGTATAGTATCCAACATGGAGGCGGTTAGCTGACCATCACAACGATCGTGGCTATCCGAGTTACAAGCATGTTGTTCGAAACGCCGGAGCTCGACGAATGCGAGCGAGAGGTCCTGACGCAGGTCGAGGAGCTCAAGACGGCCCTGCGCTTCCACTTGACCGAGCCTCGGCGCTGGGCGGGTTCCCTGCGCCGGGTATCCCTTGCGCGGGCCATCCAAGGGTCGAACAGCATCGAAGGCTATGAAGCCGGGCTCGACGACGCGGTCGACGTAGCCGCCGGCGAGGAACCGCTCGAAGTCGACGAAGAAACCCGCTTGGCACTGACCGGCTACCGCGAAGCGATGACCTACGTGCTGCAGCTGGCCGAAGACGAAGACTTCGAGTACAGCGACCAGTTGCTGAAGAGCCTGCACTACATGATGACGAACTACGCGCTGAAGAACCGCCCGGGCCGATGGCGGGCCGGGAGCATCTACGTCCGGAACGACACGACGGGCGAGATCGTCCACGAGGGCGCGGACTTGAGCCTGGTGCCGGCCCTGATGCGGGAACTGGCCACGGGCTTGAACGCCGGAACCGAGTGCCCGGACATCGTCCGGGCCGCCATGGCCCACCTGAACCTCGTCATGGTGCACCCGTTCCGCGACGGGAACGGGCGCATGGCCCGCTGCCTGCAAAGCCTCGTCCTGGCCCGGAGTGGGGTGCTGAGCCCGGTGTTCATGAGCATCGAGGAGTACCTGGGCCAGAACACGCAGGCCTACTACGACGTGCTCGGCGAGGTGGGCGGCGGGTCTTGGCAACCCCGGCGGGACGCCCGCCCGTGGATCCGGTTCACGCTGACCGCGCACCTGCGCCAGGCACGCACGATGCTCCAGCGGGTCAAGGAAAGCGAACGCATGTGGGCGGAGCTGGAAACGCTCGTCCAGGGCCGCGGCCTTCCCGAGCGGAGTGCCATGGCCTTGTTCGACGCGATGATCGGCCTCCGCGTACGCAATGCCACCTACCGTGCCTACTTCGAAGACAGCCCCGAAGAAATCACGGAAGCCACGGCCAGCCGCGATTTGCGCGCCCTCGTGGCCGCCGGCCTTCTCGAAGCCGAAGGCGAGAAGCGAGGGCGGCACTACGTCGCCAAGCCACCTTTGGTCGAGATCAGGGAGCGCGTGCGAGCGGCGCGCGGTCCGAAGGACACGACCGACCCCTTCGCGGACTGACAGGCCCTGGACAGACCGCGGCCGCAGCCGCCGAAGCACACGCCAAGGTGACGGCTCCCCTCAGCGGAGCTGACTCACCCTGAACAGCCGTGTCGCGCACGGCGACGACCAGCACAAGTGCGACCGCCAACCCGCCGTCGGCGCGACGGTCGCACTCACCAGGCGTTGAGCGCGCCATCGTCCAGTCGCGAAACGCTTTCGTTCCGGAAATGAAGGAGCCGGCAAGGGGGCTCGAACCCCTGACCTTCTGTTTACAAGCTGTCAGGTCGATCGTTCAGGTCAGTTCGTTGGGCGACAAGTCGCAGGTCAGCGCACAGACCCGGTGCTGCGCGGCCGCCCGCGGCCACCGATGAACGAGACTACAACTGAGACAGCCGCAATACCCGCAATACAGCATCAGCTAGTCGCTCCAGCTGGCACGATCCTTGGCGGAACACTGCCCACAGGCGTCATACCTCGAGTCGCACTGCACGATGCGTGTCCTGTAGCGCCCCCGGACAGCGTTGCGCCCAGTGCTTCGCAGCCAGTGTCAAGTCGGCGAGTGGGAAGTGGCGGGACCAGCGTCGGGGCAGTGTGAAGTTCTACCTTGCAAGCGGCCCCGTGCGGGCGCATCTAGTGGACCGCACAGTCCGCTACACGGGAAGGGGCCCGCCCGCGTCTCGTTTCCGCCGGCCGACGCTCAACAACATGCCGCACGACGAGCCGTCTGACCGACATTCTCACGGCAGCCGTTGCATGGGGAAGTGCGGTACATCGTCGTCCAGAAACTTCTGCCCGCTGATTTCAAAGCCAAATCTGCGATAAAAGTCAACCGCTTGGGACTGCGCGTCTAGGATGATGATTCGCCGAGAGAAAGCCGCGATAGCCGAAAGGATGAGATTTGTTGCCATTCCTCGCCTACGGTATTCAATTTTGGTGCAAACTCGACCTATTCTATGCGTGCCATTTTGCTCTTGAGTTACCCGCAGACAAGCCGTGGTCTTGTTGTCTATTTCGGACCAGAAGTGATGAGTTGTGCGCGCGAGATCAATGCCATCGATATCCGGATATGCAATGTGTTGCTCCACGATGAACACCTGAACTCGGAGATGCAGAAGTTTGTACAGTTCACCCACCGAGAGCTCTGAGCCGCGACGATGCACCTGCCTTATCACGTCACGCCTTTCTTTCTCATGAATAATTAGCATTTTGGTGAACTCTAGCCGCAGAGCGGCTCAACTTGATCGTCAGTTCGACTCAGTCGTCCCCCATGATAGTTTCATATATTCCTTTGCGGAATCTCCGCCAACCTCGTGCAAGTACGCTTTCAATGGCTTGGCCAAGGTGAGGTAACGTTCCCAATACTGGCGAATCTGTCGAATTCGCGCTTCATCGAAGTCAACTTCTCCGCCTAGCGAGTTCGATGACAGCAAGTTATCGAAGCATACTCCTCGAATTAAGCCGAAGCTGCCGTCAGTGAACGCGGCACCGAAGAAGCCTTTGCCGAATATGCGTACATGCTCGTCAAGGATCGCTTGTTTAGGAATCGCATATGACAGGGTATTCTTAAATTCGGTGTTTTCAGCGCAATACAATGACAAACGGCGTATCAGCTCGCGACCATCTTCTTCGAGAGGCTCCTTTTTCAGCAGTGCGACCATTTTCTTGTCGAAAGCCCACAGTCGGCGAGTAGGGATTCCGCTCCCGTCCATGCGCTTGAGTGTGCCGAACCACTTGACTTCGTGGATACTGCTGTCGTCCCATTCGTCGTCAAGAAGGAAACTGAGAGCCCAAATCTCGCCCCGATATTGCGTCTTTTCCGACTCGCATTCTTTCTTGTCGTTGACTATTGCCGCCGCCTGCGCCTCAAGCACGCCATAGTAGTCGATAATGTCCAGCGCACCGGAGCGCTTGTCGTCTATACAGTTGCTCAGCTTGCGAAGAAAGCTATCGAGCGACATTTTATACTGGCTTTTGATTGGATCTTGCTGACGAAATATCTTGACGTAGGTTTCACCAAATGTGGCAATACTGCCGACTTCTTCAAGGTTTTGATTGATGCTAATTTTGATTTCCTCGAGTTCACCGCTCAGCTTGTCTATATTCGCTTTTTGGTCGTCGAAGAAGCGGCTGACAGCGAATTGGAGTGCCGCCACCAGTGCGACAATGTTCCCAGTCAAAAGGGCAAAACGCCCGCCGAGGTTGAGCCCACCATCTCCGATAAGTACGCCAACTAACAATAAGGAAAGAGAGATGGCCAGCTGGACGGAAAACGCTATGATTGAGACTTTGTCTTTAGTGGTCTGCCTCGCCCAAAAACTGGCACCGTCCTGATTTGAGGCTTTGCTGGAACTGAATTTGCTGGCCATCTGCTGATCCCTTAACTGCCAGTGGTCAACCGCATTCCCGCAGAAGAGGCTAAATTTGGTCAGTCGACTGAGCGAAGTTCGTTTTTTCGCTGCGCGATGCGTGAGGTCAGGAGCTCAATGGTCTCGTCCATCTGTACGCCCTGCAGCTGAAGCGATTCCAGCATATACGGCAAGTAACTGCTAGTGATTCCACCGTCAACCGGTAGAATGGCACCATTCTGAAACTTGTTTTCAATGAGGTAGTTTACGGCCATGACGACATTTTGAGGATCACCGACCGATTGTGATGGCGTCAAGGCGTTCGCAAGTGCCACAACACCCTCTTCGGCCACGTCGCCGCTGGCCGGAATCCATCCCGGGGCGACACTGTTGACTCGGATACCCCTACCAGTACCCAAGGTGTTAGCCAGCGATTTCGTCAAGCTGTCGACGGCTGCTTTGCCAGCGTTATAGGAGATGGTTGCGAACGCACCTTCCTGTGCCGCACTGCTCGTGACGTTGACAATAGTTCCACCTGGGCAAATATGATCTTTTAGGCCGAGACAGATGGCAGCCACTGCAGTGACATTGTACTGTATAACACGACTGAACTCGGCGTAGTCGAATTCAGCTGACTCGTTACGCAAAGCGCCGTCAGGCTTCGTGGCCAGGATTGCGGCACAGTTGACGACCACCTCGAAAGTGTGCTTGGAAAGACGGGTGATCAGCGAGTCGATACTGTTTTGCGATGAGAAGTCCACCGTTTCGAAGGCAACTTTTGGGAATTCAGAATGCTCCGCCTCGAACGCGACACGGTCATCTTTCCCCTCATCGAACTTCCCTTCGGATGTCGCGACGACAGAGTAACCCCTCCTCACTAGCGAGCTGCAAATACTCTTGGCAATGACGCTCGTGTCCATCCCGGTCACAAGAGCGGTCTTTGTCATAATTATTCCTTTACTTGTTGTCTAGGCACGACGGGCGGCCACGATCAGCCATGTCCGAAGAGATGCTCGTCTAGGTCGGCCGGCCGGGCGGACTCGGGACAGGAAGGTGTATAGAAGTTCATTGCCACAACAATCCTGCTGTCCTCGGCGCGAGTCAATGAACGTACGTAATGTGCGTGCTGTCGAGCATCAAAGAAGATCAAGTGCCCCGCGACGGGATGAATAACGGCTGAGATTTCGTCAATCTCAGCCACGCCAACGGCGTCCGCCCGCTGGGCTACCACGAGTTCGCCACCGGATCCGATGGGATGGTCCGTCACATAGAGGAGTCCCTCGACCGGATTGGAGTCGACGTGAGCTTCGTAGCGCATAGACTTGCCGTGCTGAATATTGAGGTTCACGGCAATTTTGTCACGCGTGGCAACGGAAACAGGTTCACTGGTTACCCTTCCCGCAAGGCTCAAAAATTCTCCTTCGTAAAGCGCGAAGAGCCAAGGCGTGAGTTGTCGTAGCGACTCCCCGCCAACCGTCGACACGTTGACTCCGGTTACGCTTGGCGCCTCCCTGGAAGTGATTGATCGGGGTATCAAAGTTTTTCGACTAGCGTATTTTGCGGCGACCTCCTGAAGTTCTTCTTGCCAACGAGGCGGGAGAAGTGGCCGGACATCATAGCTAAGCCACGCGAAAGGTTTCGGAATTATCGTCACTGGTCCCCCCTGTCGTCGCTGCTCTGCCAGTCTGTGTCGACATGGTGACTGGTCGGGTACTGTCGGTGATCGAGCTTACACTGTGATTGATGGGCGATGCGTACCGGCTGACGATTGTTGCAGGTGGCCCTGCCTGGTGTGATGTTGGTGCTTCACGCAGATCGGAGGTGAATGCTAGTCTAAATGGCGGAACAGGGGAGATTGGGTGCAAACTTGATCTCAACCTTGGGTGCCAGCCCCTGGCAACGATGACCGTTGGGGCGTGACACTCGTTGACTGATCGTCAATAGTTTGGCCTCCTTCGGATAGGACAGCATTGTGATTGCGCCCGGATTGTCATAGTGGTTGAGACACTAGGGTCCGCACACAAAGGGTATTTCTAGATTTCGATCGTCACGGATTGCTGGGTAACGCCTTGGCACTGTTCATGGCAACCATGTCGCTGTCGATCAAGCTGTTGTTGCGTGACGCCGGTAACGATTTGTGCTCAATTGCAGTAGCTGCTCCAAGCTCGCTGCAGCGGCTGATGTCGCGGACCCTCGATGTCCAGTGCAGTAGTCTCTGCGCCCTATCCGCGGTGCTCTTCGCCAGCCCGTTCAACCAGGTACACACGTTCCTCCGGTCCAGGCCCGCGACTGGCCCCGAAGATACTCCGCGCGCGGGCCCACGGCTCCGAACAGGTTGAACCGGTCCGCGATCTGCTAATGCACCCGGTCCAGCTGACTTCGTCACCACATCGGCCGTCACCACGGTGATCAACCACATCGCGACCAACTGCCCTTGCAGTACTAAGCCGACCGGTTTACAGACTGATAACCAAAGCGGCCCTGACCAGGGTGAATGCCTCCGACAGACGTTCGCGTGGGGTACTTGTGGGGCACGCCCCCGAGTCAGGGTGCGACCCGACCGTCGACGGACGGCCACGACCGCATGCGAATGGAACCCACTTTGGGCGCCTCCAGCCGGCTGGCGATCCGCCACCACGCTCGAAGGAGTCGACCGCGACAGGGAGATGCGCCTCGAAGTCCGTCGGCACACGATCGGACTGGTGCCGCGCCCTGTGGACGACACGCGGGACAGGCTGTGGGTGACCTGTGGATAAGTAGCTAGATCGTGTGGATAAGTCCACACGATCTAGCGAATACGCAGGTCAGGGGCTCAGTTGATGCACTAGAGCACGACAGGAGTCGACATGTGGACTAACAGGGGCGCAAGGCGCACATGCTTGGTGTCGCACCTGTGTTCTAAAATCCCAAAAGACCCCAGGGGCAGTTGACCTGGAAAGGGCCAACCCCTAGGGCCTCGGGTGTAGCTGGACACTTCACCCTAACTCGGTCTGTGTAACGAACACAGGCCCATCAGTCCTAAGTGTGGTCCCGGTCACAGTGCTGCCTGCATCCGGTAGGTGGCTCGAACCGGAAGGTGGGCCCCAATGGCCTACGTCACCCTGCCGACTTTCGTCGGCTTCACCACTAGATCCGGCCCCAAGCGGGCGACGTTCGTGCAGACCGCTCGCCGTCTACACGAGAACCCGGAAAGGGGTGCGTTCGACTTCTACCTCCGGGCAGTCAACGCCATCCGCGCAGGTCGAGCGAACGACACGGACAAGGAAGCAATGGCAGCCCTGGTCAACCAGGCAACTGTCAAGTCGCGTACGCACTTCGCGGAAGTCTCGGCAGGCTGGCTGACTTACCTCGGGCGCCGGCGTCCCGAGCTCGTCGACGTCGCTCGCGGCCGGTGGGGCTACGGCTCCTTCGAGATCGGCATCAGCCCGCACCTGGGGATCAAGCGAAACGGCGAGGTCTATGCGGTCTGGCTGTACATGAAGGCCGAGCCACTCAGCCAGGACGGTGCCAACGCCGCACTCTGGCTCATGGACGAGGTCATGGACAGCTTGGCGCCTGGCGCCAAGCCCTTGGTCATCGACGTCCGGCGCTCGAAGGAGTTTCACCTCTCGGAGCGCGAGCGCGTACGCATCGGTCGTTGGGTTCGAAGCGAGGCGTCATCGTTCCTGACGCTTTGGGACGCAGCGGCATAGCTACCAACCGAGGAGGGGCTTGCCCCCGCAACCCCTCCTCGGTTCGCGTCCTTGGCTTGGGGAATCGCAGCGACGTCACCGGCAGTCGACTACACCTGACCGCTTTCTGTAGCGCTCCGCGCCACCTGAGCGACATAACGGCAAGCGCTAAGACGATCAACCCAAGGAGCCGGTCATCAGCACGGAGAACTTCCCGGGGCTATCAGAGGCACTAGGAGAGACCAACACTCTCCGAGCGCAACGCTTCCTTGCGAGTGCATACGACTCCGTAGCGAGCCTCTTTGAAGTCACCTACCCGGCGGTTCGCGAACTCAGATCTGCGAGCCGCGGCCGCCTAACCCATGCGGAGCATGACGTATTCCGGGCGGCTGTCGTCTTCACCGGAGCAGGAATTGACACAGTCTTTAAGGAACTTGTCCGCAGCATAATTCCCATTCAGGTACACCGTTCCGAAGACGCGAAGGAAAAGTACCTCGAATTCGTCAGCAAGCATATCGAGGGCCGCAATGGCATAGACAGCAAGACTGTCGCCAGTCTACTTACTTCGGACGATCCGCGCGAAGAACTAAAGAGCTCCTACGTGCGCAAGCTAACCGGATCGAGCCTACAATCTGTCGAGCAGGTAACAAACACTCTCACGGCACTTGGCCTAACACCACACAAAGATCTATACAAGGAAGCACGTGGACTGAAGGAGCTTTTCGAGGTCCGCAACAAGATCGCCCATGAAATGGATATGACCCACCACGCAATCAGCACACGGGGAACACGAAGCAGAAATGAACGGCCTGTAACCAAGTACCGCAACCTGTGCCACGGTGGCCTTGAATTTGCACAGCGCGTCATCAACCAGGTTGCGAACGAGGTTCAAGAGTCAGACAGTTGACACTAGGCGCGATATCGTAGGAGGCATGACGGTCACCGACGAGGCACGAACACTGGCCGAGAGCCTGGTCAAGCCCCTGGGACGCCGCTGGCTGCACGTACAGTCAGTAGCCCGGCGCGCAGAGGACCTAACGCCCGCAGTGTCCCACAAAGATCGCGCCACGTTAGTTGCCGGTGCATGGCTGCACGATATTGGTTACTCACCGGAAATCGGACATACCCGCTTCCATCCCCTCGATGGTGCGCGATACCTGCGCGAAGAAGGTTGGCCGGAAGACATAGTGATCTTGGTAGCCCACCACTCGGGAGCACGATTCGAGGCCGCCGAGCGCGGCCTAAGCAAGGAACTCAGCGAGTTTCCTTTCGCAGATACACCCATCCTAGATGCACTCGTCACGGCCGATCTCACAACTGGACCTGACGGCCAGCGGTTAACGTACGACGAACGAATCGCAGAGATCTTGAAGCGTTACCCGACAGACGACCCCGTGCACCGAACCTGGCTCAAAGCCGCGCCAATCTTGAAAGAATCAGTGAACCGCACAGAAAGTCGACTCGCTCACGTTCAGCCGAGATAAGGTTCGGTTCGCGTGCAATCTATAGCATGAGCAATGCGAAGCCGCATCGATGGATGGATATTTAGCCTTTCCAGCTCCGAGGGATCAACCCACCTCACAGCCTTGGTCTCGGTGCCGTCCTCTCGTGGCTGACCGCCGGTCCACCGCCCTTCGAAGCAGAGCGAGAACTGCTGCCGCACCTCGCCATCGTCGTACGCCATTACGTGGTTCGGGTCGGTATAGGTGCCAATCAAGCGGACAACCTCGACGTCCAGGCCCGTTTCCTCCCTGACCTCGCGGACAGCCGTGTCCGTGATCCGCTCCCCTGCATCATGGCCGCCTCCCGGCAACGCCCACAGGTCGTTGTCGACTTTGTGAATGAGCAGAATCCGCCCCGCGTCATCGCGGATCGCCACAGTCACCGACGGAACCACGCTGTTCACAGCTGGCGCGTTGGGGTCGTTGAGGTAGTCAACTCGACTCACGGCCACTCCTACGGCTTCTCAGGGACCCCAGCGGACCAGGTCCGCTCGAACGACTTCATGTAGTGCTGCCACATCTGGCCGTTCGGCTGCCGCCGAAGGTGCATCACCGGGCTCTGACCAGCGAGAGCGCCGAAAGCATGGCCGTTGACCAGCAGGTCATCGTCGAAGCGGTAGAGCGAGTTGTAGAGGATCTCGCCGTGCGTCCGGACCTCGACGCAGTCAAGCTCAGCCACGTCCGCGAGGTACCGCCGCATGAGCTGAATGCGTCCCTCCAGACCGCCTGGAGTCCCCTCTTCGATCGCACGCTGCTTGACGGCCGACGTCGTCTCATCGCCGACCAGTAGACGGAACCGGACGCCGGCGGCGGCTTTCGTGCGAACCAGCGGGACGAAGTTGTACTGCTCCACCAGGAAGGCGCCGGAGAAGACCAGGACATCCATGCTTTCCCGGACACCGTTGAGCAGCGCTTCCCAACCCGCGCCCGTGATGGCAGACCGGGACGGATACAGGTGCACAAGCTCAGATTCTGTTGCTGCGGGACGGGCGTCCGAGGCGAGCGACGGCCAGATGTCCTCTTCGCGGCCCCCAAGCACCGCGAGGATCTTGTGTCGAGTGCCGCGGTGGGGCACCCGCTCATTGCTGATCCACCGGCCTGCCGTCTTCGGATCTACCCCCACTCGCTCGGCGAGGTCATCCACGGTGAGGTTGGCGGCCAGCATGGCGGTTCGGAGCCGGTCGTTAGCCATGCCGTCCCCTTCCCAGCGGGACGTTTCCGGACGTTTCGTGGGGACGTTTCACACCGCGGGGATGTCCGCAAAGATCCTTGGAAGTGCGGTACTCGCGTCCCCTGACCTGCGGTTTTCTTAGGACATGACAGCGCACCGGAACCCCAGCCCTCAACGCTCCCCCACCAGCTTCTCCAAGGCGTCGACCCTCTTGCGCAGCTCGGCCAGCTCGTCGGCCATCGCACGCAAGGGGTCGACCGCCTCCCCGGGAATCTCGTTGACGAAGACACCGACGGACGGCGTCGCTGTCAGCCACTTCTCATCCTGCAACAGCCGCAACGCCTTCTGCGCCGTGCCTAGTGCAACCTCGTACTTGTCTGCCAGGACTCGGTTGCCGGGGAGCTTGTCCCCCGGCTTCAGGACCCCATGCCGGATGTCCGCCCTGATCCGTTCAGCCACTCGCTCGTAAGTAGCCCTTGCCGCCGCCCTGCTGTCCATAGGGCGAGTCTAGCCAGACCGACTCAATCTGACATACATCACTCGAATGACGTAGTGCCAACTGACTCATATCGATCTAGATTGCTCTATGTCAGTTGAGCAACTCGGAAGGACTCTCTAATGAACTCCGCACGAATCACCAACCGCGTCGCCCGAGCCGCCGTTGACGGCGTTCCCGCAGGTCACGGCTATAGCCCGGACGGCCTGGACGAGTCGGCCATTGAGGCGCTGCTGGCCGAGGTGGAGCAGGAGCTGACCGCCGCATCGGCGGTCGCTGAGGTCCGGACCCGGCACGCGTTCACCGACGCGCAGCACGCCCACCGCGTCCGCCGCCGGGCTGACCGGGCGGCGCTGCGGGTGTTGCCGGTCCGCCTGGACACCACCACGTCGACCCGAGGGGAGGCGGCGTGAGCGGCCAGAACGACTCCGGCGCCTGGCACAGCGAGCTGCAGCGCCAACAGGAAGCGATCGAGAAGGCTCGCCGCGAAGCCCAAGGAGGCAACCGATGACCGGCCGCCCGATCGGTTTCGCCAGCGTTTTCGGCCCCGACACGGCGGCTCACTCCGCCAAGAACGCGCACGCCGCGTCGGGTCTCCCCAACCACCACTCAGGTAGCGACTCGGAGAGGTCTCCCATGGTAGGCACCACCACCGGCGGTGCGGCATGACCGCCCGCACGACGCTCCGTCGCCGGATCCCCGCCCGGCTGGTCCCGGCCACCAACGTCCCCGCCGCTGGCTGGCACGTGCTCCGGGTGGCGCTGACCTACCGGGTGTCCGACCCGTTCGCGGTGTCGGTCGAGATCCCGACTACCCCGGCCCCGGTGACCTGGCTGCTCTCCCGGGAACTGCTGGCCGACGGGCTGGACGCCTGCTGCGGGATCGGCGACGTCACGGTCTACCCGGATGTCCTCACCGACGCGGCGACGTGGATCGAGCTGCGGGACCCGTCCGGCCGAATCGGCCCGGCGCTGCTGCGGTTCTGCCGCGCCGACCTGGAGCGGTTCCTGGACAACACCGACGCGATGGTCCCGGCCGGCACCGAAGCCGCGCGGATCAACTGGACTCGCGAACTGGAGCTGCTGGCCGGAGGTGAGGTGGCGTGAGCACCAAGAACCTCAGTCCCCGGGCTATCGAGCGGCTGGCGATGCGCCGGTTCACCGACCACACCGGAGTGACCTGGGCCAAGGCCACCGCCAAGCAGCGCCGCGACTGGCTCGCCGCGCAGGAGCCAGCCATCCGCGCCGAACACGGCATCGCGCTGGACGCGGTGTGGCACGGCGGCGACTGGCAGGCCCCCGGGCAAGCCGACCTGTTCCCCCTTCCCGACGACGCCCCGAAGGTGGTGGCCTGAGATGCCGACCCAGACCGTGTATGTCCTCGGTGGACTCGCGCTGATCGGCGCGTTCACCCTCTGGCGGGCCGGCCACAAGTCCGCCACCAAGTCCCTGCGCGGTGTCCGCGAGGTCACCCGCATGACCGCGAACCTGGTCCGGCTGGTGCTGTGCACCGCGGTCATCGCGTTCGTGCAGTGGCTCGTGGTCGTCAAGATCCAGAACACCACGGCCACGTGGATCACGCTCATCGTCCCGGCCCTGCTCGCCGCCAACACGATCGTGCGGCTGATGGCCATCACCGAGATCGTCACTCACCACGGGGGTCGTCGCTGATGCTCGGCAAGAAGAAGACCGACGACGAAGCCGCCTCCTGCGCGGTGGTCCACCTGATGCTCTCCAGCGTGAAGCCCGAAGTCCGGCAGGGCGTGCTCTCGAACCTGACCGACGACCAGCGCCGCCAGGTCCTCAACGCGGAACTGGAAGGCCGCGCGGACCAGTGGGAGCGCAAGAACGGCACAGAATGGGGGCAGAGCTGATGACCACCACCGATCTCGCTTCGGCCGACGCCCGGCACCAGCCGCTGTCCGAGGCGGACAAGCTCGCCCAGGACGCCGCCACCGCCGCGCAGGTCCGGCGGCTGGCCAACCACCCGGACGTGGTGGCGCTGCGGGTGGAGAAGGTCCGCACGCAGATCGACGCGGTGATCTGGCTCGGGATCTTCCTCGGCCTGGCGTTCACCATGGTCAACGTCCAGTCCTTCGCCGCCGCCGGCGCGGCCACCTGGTCGCTCGGGTGGCTGGCCGGGTGGCTGCTGGACCCGATGGTCTCGCTCGTGCTCGTAGCGGTGCTGCGGGCGGAGCAGGTGACCGCTCGGTACCAGGTCGACACCGGCCGGTGGGCGCACCGGACCAAGTGGTTCGCGTTCCTGGCCACCTACGTCATGAACACCTGGAAGTCCTGGACGCACTTCGACATCGCCGGGGTGGTGCTGCACTCGGTGCCGCCGGTGCTGGTGTTCCTCGCGGCAGAGACCGCGCCGGTGCTGCGAGACAAGCTCACCGAAGCGGTCATGGCGGCCGCCGGGACCGCGTTCACCGGGCAGGCGGCCCCGGCCGCCATCGCTGCTCCGCTCGACGTCCCGGCGGAGCCCGCCACGAACGCGCCGGAGACCACGCCGGCCAACCCGGCTCCGGCCACCCGACCGCGCCGCCGTCCCGCCGCCCGCAAGGCCACCGCCAAGCCGACGCGCAAGCTGCGTAGCGACTACCTGGCCGAAGCCCGCGCGGCGTGGGCGCCGGGGATCGAGATCACCCCGGCCTGGGTCCGGTCGGTCTGCCCGGAGATCTCGCGCGGCACGAGCAAGAACGTCGCCGACGACCTGACCGCCGAAACCGCCGCCGCCCCGGCCGCGCTGCCGGTGCCCGCCGACCAGCCCACCGACGCGCCGGAGAGGGAGGCCGCCTGATGTCCACCACCGCCGACCACACGCCCGACCCGATGAACGGCCACGAACCCGAAGGGCTCCCTTCCGTGAACAGCACCCCGGAACCGTCCACGAACATCCCCGCCGACGCGGCCGTGAACACCAGCGGCAGCGACGCCGTGAACACCGACCCGGCCGCCACCGACACCGCCGCCACCCGCGCCGGGAACGTCGTCCCGATCCGCCCGGACACCGCCCGCACCGCCGACGAGATCCCGGAGCAGGACCGGTTCGCCGACGCCGGCACCGTGCTCGACGGCGCGGACGTCGAAGCCGCCGCTGCCGAGGTCGAGGGCGCTGCGCCGCGCCCGCAGGTCGACCCGGCCGCCGTGAAGCCGTCGTGGTGGGAGACGGTCTCCGACGCCACCGCTCGCCCGCTGGTGGCCAAGTGGCTCACTTCCGCTGAAGAGTTCAAGTCGCGGGCGCGGTTCCTGGTCCGCTACGCCGCTCACACGTTCGCGTTCCACGCGCTGCGGGTGCCGGTGTACGTGCCGTCCGCGCTGCTGCGGGCCCCGGGTGCGCTGTGCCGGCTGACTGCGCGGGTGCACCGCTGGGTCTTCGACGCGGAATCGAAGCCGGTGCGGATGAACGCCCGGGACCGCAACGACATCGACGCGTACATGAAGCTGCGCCAGGTCCGTGAGGAGACCGTTCGCGGGCGCTGCGCGCCGGTCCTGATCGCCATCCTGGTGCTACTGGCTGCGGTGTACTTGTGCTGGACGTTCGTGGCGCCGGTGTGGAACTGGACGCTGCTGCTGGCCACGCTCACCGCCGTTGGGTGGTGGGGTGCCCCGCCGGACAAGCCGGTCGCCGGCCGTGCGGTGGACGTGGCGAAGATGCCCAAGCTGACCTCGGCGATGATCGAGGACGCGCTGTGCTCGCTCGGCATCGGCGGGCTGAACCAGGCCATCGCCAAGGGCAAGCGCATCGAGTTCCCCAACCCGATCGCCCGCGACGGCGACGGCTGGCGTGCCGACATCGACCTGCCGCTCGGGTCGACCGCCGGCGATGTCATCGGCAAGCGCGAAGAGCTCTCCTCCGCGCTGCGCCGCCAGATCGGGTGCGTGTGGCCCGAGGGGGATGCGAAGGTCCACGAAGGACGGCTGGTGTTGTGGGTCGGGGACCGCGACATGTCCAAGACCCAGCAGAAGCCGTGGCCGCTGGCCAAGCCGGGGGCGACGGTCGACCTGTTCAAGCCGCAGCCGTTCGGCACCGACCAGCGCGGCCGCTGGGTCAACGTCACCCTGATGTTCGCCTCGATGATCATCGGTGCGGTGCCGCGCATGGGCAAGACCGTGACCCTGCGGGAACTGCTGCTCATCGCGGCGCTGGACCCGAGGGCGGTGCTCTACAGCTACGACCTCAAGGGCACCGGCGACCTGTCCGCGCTGGCGCCGGTGTCGCACGGCTACGGCGTCGGCGACGACCCGGACGACGTCGAGCGCATGGTGGTCGAGATGCGGGAGCTGCGGGAGGAGATGCGCCGCCGGATCAAGGTGATCCGTGGCCTGCCGGAGTCGGTGTGCCCGGACAACAAGGTCACCCCCGAGTTGGCTGCGCGCAAGGACTTGCGGCTCGCGCCGATCGTGGTCGGGGTGGACGAGTGCCAGATCTGGTTCGAGCACCCCGAACACGGCGCGGAGCTGGAGGAGATCTGCACCGACCTGGTCAAGCGCGGCCCGGCGTTGGGCATCATCGCCATCCTGGCCACTCAGCGCCCGGACGCGCGGTCGCTGCCCACTCCGATCTCGGACAACGCCGTGCTGCGGTTCTGCCTGAAGGTCATGGGCCACACCCCCAACGACATGGTGCTGGGTACCGGGCAGCACAAGAACGGTGTGCGGGCCACGATGTTCGCCCGCACCGACCTCGGGATCGGCTACCTGGCCGGGGAGGGCGACGAAGCCAAGATCGTGAAGTCGGTGTACAAGGACGCCACCGACGCCAAGAAGATCGTGACCGGTGCCCGCGCCCGCCGCGAAGCGGCCGGGAACATCACCGGCTACGCCGCCGGCGTCGAAGTCGACGTCGAGGCCGCCCTGCTCGATCCGCTGGCCGACGCCATCTCGGTGTTCAAGCGCGGCGAGGACAAGCTGTGGTCGGACACCATCGTGACCCGGCTGGCGGAGAAGCGGCCCGGCCAGTACCGCGGCTGGACCGCGCAGAACCTCGCCACCGCGCTCAAGCCGACCGGGGTCAAGCCCAAGCAGGTGTGGGGCACCGACCCGGCCACTGGCAAGGGAGCCAACCGCAACGGCTACACCCGCGATGCCCTCACCGCCGCCAAGAACAACGGAGCGTAACTGAAACCGTGGCCTAGGGGCGGTGGCCGTCCTAGACCCCGCCGCCCCTAGACCTAGACCCCTCCTCTAGACCCTCACAGGATTGTGACCAGCATTCTAGGGCTCTAGACCCACTTCGCTCCGACCACCCAAAACACCGGAAAACCCAGGCTAGCCGCCACCGCTCCAGGCCCTAGCCCTGGCCGACGACACCCTGACACCGTCACCCAAGGTGACCAACGTGAGGACCTGTCTTGAGCACGCACACCAACCCGCAGCCTGACCCGGAACCGCCCGCCACCGTCGCCATCCCGTTCCGCGAGTACCGCGCCCTGGTGCTCGACGCCGCCGCCTGGCGACTGCTGACCACCAGCCCGCACGTCGCCGAACTCCTCGCCGAATGGATCGAGTGGGACCGCCGCCGCACCCAGCGGGAGACCTCCCACGCCATCTCCGCCGCCGCCGACTGGCGCGCCCTCGCCGGCGCACCGACCTACGCCGAACTCGAACGCCGCCGCGCCGTCGCCACCCGGCCCGCCCTGACACCGCACCAGATCCGCGCACAGGCCACCGCGTCCTGGGCACGGGTTGACGCCTGGATCGCCACGCGAGAGGCCGCCTGATGACCAGCACTGTCCACACCGCAGCGATGACCGTGCTGGGGCTGTTCTCCGGCATCGGCGGTCTGGAACTCGGCCTGGAGCGGGCCGGGATGACCACCGTGGGACAGGTCGAGATCGATCCGTTCTGCCGCTCTGTCCTTGCCCAACACTTCCCGGAGGTCCCGCGTCATGACGACGTCCGCACCGCAGTCCAGTGGTGGCACTCCCAAGCCCGGCCCCGCGTCGATGTCGTCGCCGGTGGGTTCCCGTGCCAACCGGCCAGCAACGCCGGACTCATGCTCGGGGAACGTGATCCGCGGTGGCTCTGGCCGGCGATGGCCGACGTCGTCGCCGACCTCCGACCCGGATGGATCGTGTGGGAGAACGTGCCCGGTCTGCGGACCCGAGGACTCCGGACTGTTCTCGCTGACCTCGATCGTCTCGGGTACCGATGCCGCGTCGGCACG
>NZ_JBSGJD010000100.1:0-30992 GCF_053605405.1 Amycolatopsis sp. NPDC003861 | reverse complement strand
CCGTCACCCAGCCCCGCGCTGTGGGTTGCGGGCCCGGCTCAAAGCGATCTTCACGGCCTCAGGCGACGGGATGACCACCCAGCTCCTCCTTTGTGATCAAGCCGGAGGCTCGTCACCGCAAAGTCAACGGCGTCTCGGCGGCCACCCGGGTCAGCTTCTCCGGGTTTCGCACGAAGTACAGCCCGGTGATCCGGCCGCCCTCCACGCGGGCCGCCATGATTCCGTCGAACGCGCCGTCCACGTGTATGGCCAGCGCCGGGTTGCCGTTCACCGTCACCGGGAGGCCGGTCAGTTCGATCTCCGCCTTGCCGATACCTCCGACGATGAAGCGGCCCACCTTGCCCGCGCCCGCAACCGGGCGCAGGGCCGCCTGCTTCACGCCGCCGCCGTCGCTCAGGAGGACCACGTCCGGCGCGAGCAGATCCAACAGTCCCTGCAGGTCGCGGCCCTCGATCGCCCGCTGGAACGACTCCAGCACCGCCTTCGTCTCGCGCGCCGAGACCACCTCGCGCGGGCGGCGTGCGTCCACGTGGCGGCGCGCGCGGTGCGCGATCTGCCGGACCGCCGCCGGGCTCTTGCCCACCGCCTCGGCGATTTCGTCGTAGCCGACGTCGAACACCTCGCGCAGCACGAACACCGCGCGCTCGGTCGGCGCCAGCGTCTCCAAGACCAGCATCAACGCCATCGACACGCTTTCCGCGAGCTCGACGTCCTCGGCCACGTCCGGCGCCGTCAGCAGCGGCTCCGGCAGCCACGGCCCGACGTACGCCTCCTTGCGGCGCTGCATCGTGCGCAAGCGGTTGAGCGCCAGCCGGGTCGTGATGCGGACCAGGTACGCGCGCTCGTCACGCACCTCGGCGAGGTCGACCTCGGCCCAGCGCAGCCACGTCTCCTGGAGGACGTCCTCCGCGTCGGCCGCCGAGCCGAGCATCTCGTAGGCGACGGTGAACAGCAGGTTCCGGTGGGCGACGAAGGCCTCGGTCATCCCGTCTCCTCCCCTCATCCCGGGAACCGGCCCCAGGCGACGAACGCCGCGACAGCCAGGTAGGCCAGGTTCAGCGCGGCGAACCCGGCACTGCCGTGCCGGGCGTGGGTGATCATCGCACCCACCATCAGCAGCACCCAGCAGGCGGCGGTCACCGGGACCAGCACCGGCGCGATCCCGGTCACCGCGGGCAGGACCAGGCCGAGCGCCGCGAGCAGTTCCAGCGCGCCGAGGCTCTTGACGAAGCCCGGACGGGCGGCCGCGGTCCATTCGCCACCCGGTGCGGCCGCCAGCTTTTCCGTGGGCACGAAAGCTTTGCTGACGCCTCCGGTCAGCGCCACGACGGCGAGCAAGCCGGCCGCGAGCCACAGGGCGAGGTCCATGACGTTCTCCTCTCGAACGGGTGCGGCCTCAAGACACCGCCCGGCGCGAACCTGTGACAGCGTTGATTCTGTACCTACTAGTATGTACAGTCAGCCGCATGGGAACCCGGGACCAGCTCGTCGACAGCGCCCGCGAACTGCTGTGGGAACGCGGCTACGTCGGCACCAGCCCCAAGGCCATCCAGCAGCGCGCCGGCGCCGGCCAGGGCAGCATGTACCACCACTTCGCCGGCAAGAAGGAGCTCGCGCTGGCCGCCGTGCGGCGCAGCGGCGAGGAACTGCTGGCCGCCGCCGACGCACAGCTGCGCACGCCCGGCACCGCCGTCGAGCGCGTCACCGCCTACCTGCGGCGCGAGCGCGAGGTGCTCAAGGGCTGCCCCATCGGGCGGCTCACCCAGGACCCGGACATCGTCGCCGACCCGGATCTGCGGGCCCCGGTCGACGAGACCCTCACACGGGTGCGCGCCCGGCTGGCCGAGGTCCTCGACGAAGGCCGTGCCGCCGGCGAACTGCCCGCGTCGCTGGACACCGCGGCGCTGGCCGCCACGATCGTCGCCGTCCTGCAGGGCGGGTACGTGCTCGCCCGCGCCGCCGGCTCCCCCGAACCGTTCGACCAAGCCGTTTCCGGCGTGCTCGCCCTGCTCGCCGCCCACTGAACCCCAGGAGGACCGAAGTGGACGTCCGTCACGTTCCGGCCGCCGGCACCCCCGCCCCCGCCGACGCCGTCACCGGCAGCGCGTGGATCACCTCGCTCGCCGTCCCCGAAGGCCCGTCGCGCACCCGGGTCGACCGCGTCCAGTTCGCCCCCGGTGCCCGCACGCACTGGCACCGGCACCCGCTCGGCCAGGTCCTGGTCGTCACCGACGGGACCGGCTACGTCCAGCGCCGCGGCGGCCCGGCCCGGCTGATCCGGCCGGGCGACACGGTCCGCGTCGCCGCCGGGGAGTGGCACTGGCACGGCGCCACCGACACGACGCCGCTGACGCACCTGGCGATCGAGGAACTGCCCGCCGACGGCACCCCCACCGAGAACGGCGAGCCGGCGGGCGAGGGCGAGCCCGCCACCGTCCCGGCCTTCACCCGCACGCTCCTGCTGGACCAGCGGCTCCCGGCCCCGCGCGTCATCGATCACGTCGAAATCCGCCGGATCACCATCGCCCCGGGCGAGCACCTCGGCCTCCACGTCCACAACGGACCGGTGTTCGGCAGCATCGAAACCGGGTCCGCCGTTTTCCAGATCGAAGGCGAGCCGGAAACCGTGCTGACCCCCGGCGACGTCTTCCACGAGCCCGAATCGGTGCGGATCACCCGGTTCGACCCCCGCGGCGACGGCGTCACCTTCCTCGCCTACTTCCCGGCCGGACCAGGTGAAACACCCAGCCTGACCATGCTGGACAGCTGATCCCGCACTCCACGCGTCACCGGGGTACACGGCTCCCGGTTCACTGCGGTTCACCACATTTCCGAACTCTTTCCTCACGCGACAAAGTACTGGACAACGGGGCGCGCGCGGGTCACGATTACGCCGTGCCCGCCCCCCGTTGAGTCCCCGGAAAGAATCGGTTGACTCTTCACAAGGCGGACATTGTTATCGCTAACAGAGAACCGTGCCACTGGTGTCGGGCCAGTGGATTCTCTTCCCCCTTGAACCCATCGGAGTCCCTTCATGCCCGGAAACGCGGGAAAGCACCGCATCTCCCGACGCACCAAGATCGCCACCGGTGTCCTCGCGCTGGCCGTCGCCGCCGGCGGGATCGCGGTGTCGACGACGTTCGGCACTCCCAGCCAGGCCAGCGCCGACCCGGCCGACCCGTCGCTCTACATCGACATCCTCAAGGTCCCGCCGAACAACCGGGAGCCCGCCAAGGCGCGCGGGGCGTCCACCGGCACCTTCACCGTGGACTGCGGCCGCAACGAGAACCAGCACTTCAACCCGGACAACTTCGTCGCGCAGCCCGGGGTCCGCAACGGGGCCCAACACCTGCACGACTACGTCGGCAACCTCTCGTCGAACGCGGACTCGAACAACAAGAGCCTCGAAGCCGCCGGCACCACGTGCAAAAACGGCGATAAATCCGCCTATTTCTGGCCGGTTGTCCGTATCGACACCGAAGACGAAGAAAAGAACCCGCCCGCGAAGCCCGCGGACGGCGACCGCGACCAGGCCGCCCAGGACGCCGCTTCCCCGGCGATCACCTGCCCGGACGTCGCCAGCCGGCTGTCCGACGTCCCCGACTCGGCGATGGCCGAGGTCAACCGCAACCTCGACCTGCTGGACACGCAGCTCGACGAGGCCAACAAGCGGCTGGTCAGCACGCGCGGCCAGGGTGGACCCAACTTCGTCCAGAACGCCATCCTCGGCCCGCTCGAGGACAAGCGCGTCGCCACCATCGACCGCATCGCGATCGCGATCGGCCGCACCGCGGCCAAGCCGCAGGGCCTCGGCGTGCTCGCGCCCTGCACGCTGAAGGAGCAGGCCGGCACCGGCGGCAACCCCGCGAGCAACGGCGGCGGCGCCCCCGGCGGCGCGGCCCAGCAGATCACCTGCCCGGACGTCGCGAGCAAGCTCCCCGCCGTCCCGGCGTCGGCCAAGGCCGAAGTGGACCGCAACCTGCAGCTGCTGAACACGCAAATCCAGGAAGCGAATCAGCGGCTGGTCAGCACGCAGGGCCAAGGCGGCCCCAACTTCGTCCAGAACGCCATCCTCGGCCCGCTCAAGGACAAGCGCGTCGCCACCATCGACCGCATGGCCATCGCGATCGGCCGCACCGCCGCCAAGCCGCAGGGCCTCGACGCGCTCGCGCCCTGCACGCTCGGCCAGAGCGGCAACAACGGCGGCAACGGTGGCGCGACGGCGACACCGCCGCTGCCCGGCCCGGACGCCAACAACGAGCTGCCGGAGAACGACGGCCAGATCCAGCGCCCGGCGAAGGTCGGCATCACCTTCCGCGGCAGCGCGGCCGGCAAGGTCGTCGCGATGCCGAAGTTCCTGCGCGCGCTGTCCGGTGACGCCAAGCCGTCCATCAACGGCACCAAGAACACCCGGGCCGCGTGGACCTGCACCGGCTTCGAGAACCGGCTGACCGACAAGTACCCGATCTGCCCGCAGGGCAGCAAGGTGGAGCGGATCCACGACTTCCCGAGTTGCTGGGACGGCAAGAACACCGACAGCGCCAACCACCGCACGCACATCGTGTTCCCGGACGCGGCCGGCCGCTGCGCCACCGGGTTCAAGGCGGTGCCGGAACTGCGGATCACGCTGGTCTACGACATCCCGCACGACATCCAGGTCAAGAAGCAGTACAAAGTGGACTCGTTCCCGTCCGAGAAGCACAACCCGTTGTCCGACCACGACGACTTCGCGAACGTGATGTCGCAGAGCATCATGAACCAGGTCGTCAACTGCATCAACCGCAACAAGACCTGCAACGCCTGACCCGCGCGGGTGCCCGCCGCGGACGGCGGCGGGCACCCGTGAGGAGCCACCGATGACGGTCCCGATCGTTCCGGGATTCCATCCCGACCCGTCGATCTGCCGGGTCGGCGACACGTACTACCTGGCGAATTCGAGCTTCGAGTACGTGCCGGGCGTCCCGATCCGGCGCAGCACCGACCTCGTCTCCTGGGAGCTCGTCGGGCACGCGCTGACCCGGCCGAGCCAGCTGCCGCCGTCCGACGGCGCCGCGAACACGGGGATCTACGCGCCGACCCTGCGCCACCACGGCGGCCGGTTCCACCTGGTCACCACGAACGTCCTCGACGGCCGCGGCCACCTGATCGTGACGGCGGAGGACCCGGCCGGCCCCTGGTCCGACCCGGTCCACGTGCCCGGCACCACCGGCATCGACCCGGACCTCTGCTGGGACGGCGACGGCGTCTGCCACCTCACGTGGGCGTCGTTCCGGCCGGACCTGCCGGGCATCGCGAGCGTCCCGATCGATGTCGGAACGGGAGCGATGCTCGCCGAGCCGCGGCTGCTGTGGAACGGCACCGGCCTCGCCGCACCGGAGGGCCCGCACCTGTACCGGGTCGACGGCTGGTGGTACCTGCTGCTCGCCGAAGGCGGCACCGAACGCGGCCACGCCGTCACCATCGCGCGCGCCCGCACGCTGGAGGGCCCGTACGAGCCCGGGCCGGCGAACCCGATCCTGACCCACCGCAGCACCACGCACCCGGTGCAGAACACGGGACACGCCGACCTGGTCGAGTGCGCCGACGGCCGCTGGGCGATGGTGTACCTGGGCGTCCGGCCGCGCGGCAAGACACCGCAGTTCCACGTCAACGGCCGCGAGACGTTCCTGGCCGGGGTGGACTGGGTGGACGGCTGGCCCGTCGTCGACGAAACCCGGTTCACGGTTCCCCTGGCGGACAACAGCTTCACCGACGACTTCGCCGAGCTGCACCCGCGCTGGGTGGCTCCGGGCGCGAGTCCCGTGGTGCACCAGGCCGGTCCGGGCGGCTCGGTCCTCAGTGGCTCCTTGCTGACCCGGGCCCTCGACGAGTACTGGACCGCGGTGGCCGACCTCGACGTTTCCGGCGGCACGGCGGCCTTCGTCGTCCGGATCGACGACCGCCACTGGTACGGCCTCACGGCGGACGGCTCCACGGTGACGGCGACGGTGGCGATCGGCCCGGCGGTCCGGACGGTCACCGCCGTCGCGGCCGGTTCCGTGGTGTCCCTGCGGATCCGCGCGCTCGAGCCGCCGGTTTCGGGCCCGTTCCGGGAGATCACCGAGCCGGACCTCCTCGAGCTCGCCGTCCTCGACGCCGACGGCCGGGCGGAAGTCCTGGGTTCCTTCGACGGCCGGTACCTCTCCACCGAGGTCGCGGCCGGCTTCACCGGCCGCATGATCGGCGTGCGCGTCCTCGACGGAACCGTGACCCTGCGCGGCTTCCGCTACACGACCGAACATCGGCAACCCTTATCGAGTTGAGCAATTTTCATTGCTTTTCCCGATGAGCCCCGGCCCGTAGCGTTACCGGCATGACCCCACAGCACGCGCTCTGGCTCCCGCTCTTCGACGCCCTGGCCGACCCGGCGCTCGTCGCCCGCCTCGCCGCCGAAGCCGAAGAGGCGGGCTGGCACGGCCTCTTCGTGTGGGACCACCTCCGGTGGCGCGAGCCGGTGACCGCGGTGGCCGATCCGTGGATCACCCTGGCCGCGATCGCCGCCACGACGTCGGAGCTGCGCTTCGGGCCGATGGTCAGCGCGATCACCCGCCGCCGCCCCGCCAAGCTCGCCCGCGAGACCGCCACCCTCGACCGCCTCGGCGGCGGCCGGCTCACCCTCGGCGTCGGCCTCGGCGGCGACCGGTTCGGCGAGGAGTTCTCCCGCACCGGCGAGGAGTGCGACGACCGGGTGCGGGCCCGCATGCTCGACGAAGCACTGGAGATCCTCGCCGCCGCCTGGTCCGGCGACGTCGTGCGGCACCACGGCGAGCACTACAAAGTGGACGGCATCCGGTTCCTGCCGACGCCGGTACGCCGGATCCCGGTCTGGGCGGCGGGTTTCCCCGGCAAGCTCCGCCCGATGCGCCGGGCCGCGCGCCTCGACGGCTACTTCCCGGTGAACCTCGGCTCCGCCGACCGGTTCGCCGAAGCCGTGGCCCAGGTCGAGGCGTTGCGCGAGGGACCCGGGCCGTTCGACTACGTCGCGGAGGTCGAGCCGGGCGACGACCCGTCTCCGTACGCGGCGGCGGGCGCGACGTGGATCTTGACCGGCTTCGACCCCGAATCGCTGTCCGTCGACCACGTCCGGGGTGTGCTGCGCGACGGCCCCCGCCGTTGACCGCTCACTCCAGCGCGGCCACCTTCCGCAGCAGGACCGAACGTTCCCGCTCGTTGGCGCACAGCCGGGCCGCGAGCTCCAGCTCGGCGCGCGCCTCCGGGCGGCGGCCGAGGCGGGTCAGCAGCTCGCCGCGCACGGTCGGCACCAGGTGCGAACCGGAGAGCCGGTCGGAGACGACGAGGTCGTCCACGATCGCCAGTGCCTCCGCCGGCCCGGAGGCCATCGCGATGGCCACCGCCCGGTTGAGCTCGACGACCGGCGAGGGTGCGACCCGGCCCAGTGCCTCGTAGAGCACCACGATCTTGTCCCAGTCCGTCGCCTCGACCGAAGGCGCGGCCGCGTGCGTGGCGGCGATCGCGGCCTGCAGGCCGTACGGGCCGAGGCCGCCCGCGGACGCCTTGGCCAGCGCGGCCAGCCCGCGGTGGATCGCCGAGACGTCCCACCGCCGCCGGTCCTGGTCCTCGAGCAGGACCGGCGAGCCGTCCGGGGCGGTCCGGGCCGGGAAGCGCGCGGCGGTCAGCTCGAACAACGCGAGCAGGCCGTGCACCTCCGGCTCGTCCGGCAGCAGCGCGGCGAGCGTCCGGGCCAGCCGGATCGCCTCGTACGCCACGTCGGCGCGGACGAGCTCGGTGCCCGACGTGGCCGTGGATCCCTCGGTGAAGATGACGTAGAGGACGCTGAGCACGCCGCCCAGCCGGTCCCGGCGTTCGGCGGGCGGCGGCAGCTCGAACGGCACCCCGGCCGCGGCGATCGTCTTCTTGCCGCGGGTGATGCGGGCCTGCACGGTCGGCACGGAGACCAGGAACGCCCGGGCGATCTCCTGGCTGGAGAGGCCGGCGACGACCCGCAGCGTCAGGGCCACGCGGGCCTCGGGCGAGAGCACCGGGTGGCAGCTGACGAACATCAGGGCGAGCACGTCGTCGTCGATCCGGTCCGGATCGATCTCTTCGTGGACGACCTCGCCGGCCGCCAGCTCGGCGTACTTGTCCCGCAAGGCCACCCGGCGGCGGATGGTGTCGATGGCTCGCCGCCGCGCGGTGGCCATCAGCCAGCCGGCCGGATCGGCGGGCGGCGTGCGCGGCCACGAGACGAGCGCCTCGGCCACCGCTTCCTGGGCGGCGTCCTCGGCCAGCCCGAAATCCCCGGTGAACCGGGTCAGCGCGGCCACGATCCGCGCCGACTCGATCCGCCAGACGGCTTCGACGTCGGGGGTGCTCATCAGTTCGGGGTCTCGTCGCTGCCGGGCACCCGCCGCACCTCGACCTTCGCCCCGGGCGCGGCGGGAACCCGCGTCGCCCACTCGACGGCCTCTTCCTGGGAAGCGACGTCGATCAGGAAGAAGCCCCCGAAGAGTTCCTTGGTCTCGCCGTAGGGCCCGTCCGTGACCACGGGCGTCTCCCCGCTGAAGTCGACGACCACGCCCTTGGCGGGATCGTCGAGCCCTTCGGCGGCCACGTAGACACCGGCCTTGAACAGGTCCTCGATGAACTGACGGCTGGTGGCCATCATCTCGTCGATGTTCGCCATCATCGCCGCGTTCGACGCGTCGGTGCCCCGCATGATCAGCAGGTACTTCGCCATTTGAGCCTCCTCGTCCGGCGGGCCGCTTCGGGGCCCGTGCGCCATCAGGTCGAACGGGCGGCGCGCGGATCGACACGGGTCCGGAGAAAGTTTTCCACGCCGACCGGCCGCGGCGGCTCCCGTGGTTAAGGTGCACGGCGTGAGTGCGTCGTTGGAGGGCCGGGTCGCGGTGGTGACCGGCGTCAGCCGCCGGGCCGGAATCGGCTTCGCCGTGGCCGAGCAGCTCCTGGCGGCCGGCGCCTCGGTGCTCGTGCAGGCCTGGTCCCCACACGACGCGGAACAGCCGTGGGGCGCCGATCCCGCGGGCGACGCCGGGATCGTGGAGCTCCTGGGCGGCGAAGGTCGCCGGCTGAGGCACGTCGCCGCCGATTTCGCGGACCCGGCGGCGCCCGGGCAGGTGGTGGCCGCCGCGGTGGAAGCGTTCGGCGCGGTCGACGTGGTGGTCGCCAATCACGCCCGGAGCTCCGACCGGAGCCTCGCCGAGGTGACGGCCGAGGAGCTGGACCTGGCCTGGGCGGTGAACGCCCGCGCGAGCGTGCTGCTGGCCCAGGCGTTCGCCGCCGCCCACGACGACGAGCGCCCGGGCGGCCGGATCATCCTGTTCACCTCCGGTCAGCACCTGGCCCCGATGAGCCGGGAACTGCCGTACGCGATCAGCAAGGGCGCCATCCACCAGATGACGCTCAGCCTGTCCGACGCGCTGATCGATCGCGGGATCACGGTCAACGCGCTCAACCCGGGCCCGGTCGACACCGGATGGGCGAGCCCGGACCTCACCGAGAGCGTCGGCCGCGCCCTGCCGGCCGGCCGGTGGGGCACCCCGGCCGAGGTGGCCCGCGTGGTCCGCTGGCTGGCCTCGGACGACAGCGCGTGGATCACCGGCCAGGTCATCAACGCCGAGGGCGGGTTCCGCCGCTGGGTGAGGTGACCGGCGGCTGCTCGGCGCGGGTCAGTTCCGGCCATCAGCCGACCTGAACTTCTAGTACTTTCGGCCGAGGTCCGCAGCCCCGGAACCCTTCGAAAGACGTGAGCCATTCCGGGGTTCTTGCCCCGGCGCCGGTTTCGCCGCCAACCACCGCCCTACTGTGGCGGTGCTTGGTGATCTTGAAACGGAAAGAGGGGAACCGGCTTTGCCCACACGGACGAGATTTCTCGGCAAAACACTCGCGGCGGCGGGCACCGCGGCCGCTCTCGCGCTCGCCACGGCCGTTCCGGCCGCCGCGGCCGAGCCGACCGGCGTCGAGCAGGACGTCGCGCAGCTCTACCAATACGTCATCGACCTCTACAACGGCCTGCCCGCGGACGCGCTGCGCGGGGTCGACCGGCTGATCGAGTCACCCATTCCGCGGATCGGCCCGCAGAGCCAGGCCGCGGACGGCCCGATCCCGGGCTGCACCGCGGGTTCGCTGCTGACGTACGCGAACAAGCTCGCGGCCCAGCTCACCCCGCTCGAAGGCAAGGCGCTCGACGCGCTGTCCGGGCTGAGCCAGCTCTACGTCCAGGGTGTCGCGTCCGACAAGACCCCGCAGGTCTTCGGCACCGACGGCCAGTACACCCCGCGGGCCACCGCCACGATCGACAAACTGCGTGGCTTCTGGGACATCGAGAGCTGGAACATCCAGCTCGTCGCCTGGAAGGGCACCGATCTGGGCAGCCCGGCGAAGATGGCGCAGACCTTCGGCCTCGGTCTCGCGCCGGCGAAGGTGAAGACCGCCGCCGCGCTCGCCACCAAGGTGCTGTACGAGGTGCCGGCGATGCAGGGCGGCCGCAACCCGCTGCTCACCCTGAACGCGTTCTCCGCCCCGGCCGGCAGCCTCGGCGGCAAGCGCGTCGCGCTCGGCGACGGCCTGCTCGACACCGTCAACGTCCTCGGGTTCGACGACGTCTCGGTGGAGTCCGTGGTCGGGCACGAGTACGGCCACCAGGTCGACTTCGCCCACGAGAACTACCCGCGCAACGAGTCGTCCGAGATGGGCCCCGACGCCTACGGCGGCTACTTCGTCGCGCACGCCAAGGGGTTCGCGTGGAACGCCCGCACCCAGCAGGAGGTCACGTACCTGGACGCCTCCATCGGCGACTGCTACCACAGCCACGGCACCCCGGACCAGCGCAAGGCCGCCGGTGCCTGGGGCGAGAAGCAGGCGACGAGCCAGGCGAACCCGAACCGGATCATCCCGTCCGCCACGATGATCGAGAAGTTCCAGAAGCAGTACCCGAAGCTGATGCCGCCGGCCACCGCCGCGTTGGCCACAGCGCACGGCTGAGTTCACGGGGCGGGCCATCTCCGGACGGCCCGCCCGTGCCCGTCTCGCAGTCGTCAGTTCGCTGCTAGGCGGGAACGGCGTGGGGCGGCCGGCGCCACCGGCCGGTCGTCGCCCGAACGCAAGGCGATCAGGTTTCCTCACAACGGACGCCGTTCCAGCGTGACCGAAGTGGCTCGGCCCGCATGCTACCCGCGTAACGGTCGTGATTATCCGACCTCGGCGGCGTGCACGCCGGCGATGAGGCCGTCGGCCAAGGACGACATCTGTTCCTTGAAGGCCCCTGTCCGAATGTGGAACGCCTCCTCGGAAGTCACGATCCGCGGCGCCAGCACCAGCGCGGTGTGCAGGACGTGCAGTTCCACATCGGACAGTGCAATCGTCATCCGGCGCGATCGCGGCGCCTCGTCGTACTCACGCACCGCCCGCTGCAACCGTTCCCACAACTCCCGGACAACGGCGACCTCGACACCCACCCGCACCGCCGAAACCAGCGGGACATCTGTTTCCACCAGCGCCAGCGCCTCCACGGCCAACCGGACCTGGTGCCGCGTGAGCTCCACGGAATTCGGCGTCCCGCGCTGCACCTTCACCCGGTCGATCATGTTCTCGCCGTGTACCTTCCACTGTCGAACTTCGAGGCGTCGTAATGATACCCGTGGATCATGCCGCCTTTCTCCACGATCAGCACCCCGCGCGCCCGATCATAGGTCACCAGTGCCCCGGTCTCGGCATCGACGTGGGTCATCTTCCCCTTGAAACCCGCGAAGTAATCGGCCAGCGCGTGCGGATCGTCACCGATGTCGCGGATCCAGTGGTTGCGATCCTCCGGCAGCGCGGACATCTCGTCGTTCATCCTGCGGTACTGGTACTCGATGCCTTGGGTCACCTCAGGGCCGTGCCTGTCGAAGATGTCATCGAGCGCGTCGTCGCAGACTTCCACCAGGCCGAGCGGGTCGAACCACTGCGCAGGGTTGTGCACGTAGCTGTGCGGACTCGGGCCTGCCTGGAGTCCGAGCGGATCCGCACTCTGATACCGGCCGGTGTCCGGGTCGTAGTACCGGTGGACGTTGTAGTTCAACCCCGTCTCGGCGTCGAAGTACTGACCGGGGAACCGCAACGGCGTCGACGGTCCGGCTGCGGGCTCCGTCAGCGCGCGGCCCCAGATGGTGGCGCCCGCCCGCCAAGCGACGTTCCCGGAAACGTCGATCAACTCGCTGGGTGCGCCGACCAGGTCGGTGATGATCGAGTAGAACCGTTCGTCCACCCGGGATTGCGGCGCGCCGGCCACCTGGCTGCGTTCGGTTTGCGTCAGTGGCTTGGAGCTTCCCGGTTCCCAATCCCACGTGAGGTTCGTTCCGCCGGAATGGCGCTGCTCGGCGAGCGTGGTGCCATCCCAGACGAAAACGACCTCCTCCACCACTTTGCCGTCCACCACACGCCGCTTGGCCGAGCGGCGCCCCAGCGGGTCGTAGACGTACTGCCACCGGGAGCCGTCCGGCGTGACGACGCCGACCAATTGGTCCTGCGCGTTCCAGCTGTACTGCCAGACATCAGGTTTTCGCGAGAGGCGCTTCTTCTGCTTCACCACGACCCTGCCTTGCGGGTCGTGGTGGTAACGCGCCTGCCCTGCCTGCCGCACCAAGGTGCCGGCATAAGTTCGGGTGCCCTGAAGCGTGGTATCCGGTTCCGGCCAAGCGGCCGCCGAGACGTTTCCGGCTCGGTCGTAGGCGTAACGCTCCACCCCGCCGGGTCCCTCGACGCTGGTGATCCGCCCTGACCGATCGAACTGGAAATACCTGGAACCGGCGAGTTCGTCTTCGATGGAGGTCAGGGTGCCATCGGCGCGATAGCGGTACTTGCGTGCCCGGAGCAGGCGGGCACGCCTGCTGCCGTCGGTGCCCGCGACCGTCGAAACAGTCTGCTCGGCCAGCCTGCCGTTGACATCCCACGCCTGCGCGAGAATCGTTCCGCTGTCGAGTATCCGCTCGACCTCGAACCCGGCCTGGTCGTGCCCGAAGGTCATCGTCCGGCCCGCGGTGCTCAGCGAGCTGGGCCTGCCCCGCTCGTCGTAGCGCCACTCGCTCTCGACACCGCTGGGCGTCACCCGCCGCACCCGGCGGCCGGCCAGGTCGTAGCTGTTGGCCAGGATCCGGCCGTTGACCGATTCCGCCAGGACGCGACCCCGCCCATCGCGCTGGAACACGAGATCCACCTCGGCGTTCGCCGCGCGCAGCAACCGCCCGGCCGCGTCGAAGGCGAAGGTGGTGCTCGTCCCGTCGCAGCGACTCTCGACGACGTTGCCGAGCGCGTCGCGAACGAGCTCGACCCGCTGGCCCGCGGCATTGACACGCTCGGTCAGCTGCCCTGCCGCGTCATAGCCGTAAGTGAGCACCCGGCCGTTGAAATCCCGCTCTCGGACAAGGCGGCCGGCCGCGTCGTATTCGTACCGCCAGACCAGGCCCTCGGCATTGGTCACACTGGTCATGCGCAGCTCGGTGTCGTAGCCGAAAGATATCTCCGAACCGTCGGGAAGCACTTCGGTGAGCGGCAGATCGAAATGAGTGGTCGTGGTCCGGCTCACCGCACCAGCCGCGTCGACATGCTGGACCTGGTTGCCTTCGCTGTCGTACACCGCTCGTTCCACGCCGCCGTCCGGACGCACGCAGGACAGCAATCTTCCTTCGACGGTCCACGAATATCCGGTGACTCCGCCTCGGGGATCGGTCACGGCGACGACCCTGCCGAAAAGATCGCGGACACACGAAGTCCGCTGTCCGCCGGGCTCGATGACGGCGACCACGAGACCGGCCGCGTCCCGCTCGACACGACGGGTGTTCCCCAGCGCGTCCGTCTTGGCGATCACGTTTCCACGGTCGTCGCGCCGATAGGTCGTCGTGGCACCCAGCGGATCGACCGAGGCGATCAAGTTCCCCACGTCGTCGAAGCGGCTGCGCCAGATCGCGCCGTCCGGCTCCACAATGGACACCGGACGGCGGAACTCGTTGCACTCCGCCAGCGCTTTCGTGCCGTCCGGCCTGGTCAGCTCGGCAAGGTTGCCGTCGTCGTCATACCCGAACCGCGTGGTCCGGCCGAGCGCGTCCGTGCGCGCCAGCAGCCGGTCGAACTCGTCCCACTCCTGCGTGCTGGCATTACCGAGCGGGTCGACTTCCCGGATGACCTGCTTGGCCTCGTTGAAATGGAAGGTGCGGACATTTCCCAGCGAGTCGATGAACCGGGTCACCAGGTGCTCGTATTCGAATCGAGCATCGAGGAAACCGCCGGAGCCCTCGTTCGCAATACACCTTCCCGCATAGTCGTAACGGTAGCGATACCATTCACCGTTACGATCTTCCCAGCGAACGATCCTGCCTTGGCTGTCGTAGTCGAACCGTCCCTGCCGACCAGAGGAATTGGTCACCCGGGTCAGCAGGTGGTTCTCGTGCGCGAATTCCTTGAGCACGATGTCTTCGCCGTCGGGGTTCACCAGAACGTAGGCCGCGACAGTTCCACTGTCGCTTTCCACCCGCACGTGGTACCCGCCCGAGTGAAGCACATCGGTCACCTGGCCCGCGGCGTCACGAACGAAGGTCACCTCGTTGCCGTTGCGGTCCGACACCGCACTGAGACCGAGTTTCTCAGCCGCACCACGGAACTGCAGACTGTGCCCCGACTCGGGCTGCTCGATCCGGAACCCCTCGCCGGTCCGGCTCAACGGCCACCGGGCTCCCACCATCGGGAACACCTGACCGGCTACCGGTGGCTCCGGATAGACGAGCACCATCCCGTCCTCGGCGAGGAAGATCACGCCCTGGTCGTCGAACTCCAGCCGCTGATCGATGGTCGACGCCCAGCTGCGCCCGAACATCCCGCCGGCGCGGTACGACGAGACATGTGTTCGCCGCAGCACGAGAGGCAGCGCACCGGCGAGGTCGACGTCCGTCTGCGTCAGGATGACCTCACCCCGCACGACATCCACCGGGTCGCTGCACTTGGTGCGCGCCTGCTCGGAGTTCTTGGTGTCGTGGGGATCGTCGGGACGGTTCGGTGAGTCCTTCTCACCACGCGAAGCCGTTCCCGGAGCGTCGGCCTTGCTGCTCGGCGTTCCGTCGGCGGAGGTGCCGTCCGGTGTGTCATGCGTGCTCGACGGGCTCGTGTGCTCCTTCGGAGCGTCCACATCGGTCTTCCCGGCCTTGCGAGCGGCCGAGGGCGAAGTCGCACCATCCGCCTTGCGCCCGAGCTTCTTGCCCAGCTTGGCAAGCTTCTCGATGATCTCGCCGAGCTTGTCCACGATCTTGCGGACCTTCGGCCCCACATTGCTGATCGTCTTGACCAGCTTCCGGATCACCTGCGAGACCTTCGAGATGGTCGACGTGATCGCGGTCGTGGCCTGCGCCGCCACCAGAGGCGTCGCGAAGCCGAGCGTGCACGCCTCCTCCAGCGCCCACGAGATCAGCTTGCCCACCAGCTCGGCGATCAGGTCGCGCACGGTCTCGCGGACCGCCGCCACGACCTGGCCCATGACCATCACGCCGGTCGAGATCCCGTCGCACAGCGACGCCGCGCCCGCGACCGCGTCGACCTGCTCGGCGACCTCGCCCCGGTAGGCGTCACCGGCCGCGCCGGACCAGCCCGCGGTCCCGCCCTTGGCCTCATTGGACAGGTCACCCGCGATCGCGGCGACCTCGCGAGCCACGTTCGCCCAGGTGTCCGAAAAGGACTGGATCACCGGAGGATTCCCGGCCAGCCAATCCAAACAATCCTTGAGCGGCTTCACGTGCTCGATCAGCCAGGAGACCCCGTACTGGGCGAGTGTCCCGATCGGATCGACGACCAGCGACAGCACCTCGAGACCGGCGCCGAGCGCGCCCAGGCCGCCTTCGACCCACGAACCGTCCTTCACGCCCGAAGCCAGGTCGTTGGCCGACTCCAGGATCCCGATCCCCGTCACTCCGGTCGTCTGCGAGTGCTCCTGCGCGACGAGCGGATTCCCCTCCGGCATTCAAAGCCCCCTCAGTGCGACGGCCCGGCCTTCTCGATCGCGTCGGCCGCGGCGTCTTCCTGCTTCTCGTAGGCGGAGACGGCGTCGCGGACCTTGGCCGCGGTGCCGTTGATGGACTCGGACGCGGTCTGCAGCGCGCGCACGCCCATCTGCTCGAACGGCTCGAGCATCATGGCGAACGGCTGGCAGATGACGCCGTACGCGCTGTTGTCCATGGTGACCTGCTGGGCGGCCTCGACCGCGGTCTTCATGCGATCGGCCAGGCCGTCGACCTTGCCCGCGTGCCCGCCGAGCTCGTCGCCGAGGACGCGGTATCCACCGTCCGGCACGTCACTCAATCCCTTCGCAGGAACGACTGGTCGCCGAAGTCGTCGTCATCGGGCGGCGCCGGCCTGGTCGGGCGGGGTGGCGCGGGTGGCGCCTTGGGAGCGGGCGGCTCCTCCTCCGCAGCCTCGAAGAGCCGGCGGCGGGGCGGCTCCGGCGACGCCGGCTCGTCCTCGGGCGGCGCGGGCGGGAAGTTGTCGACCGCGGTGGCCACGATGTGACGGGACGTGTCGTCGTCACCGACCGTCTCGGCGACGATCTGGGCCATCCGTTCCGGATATTTGGACTGGGCCTTCCGGATCGCCTTCATGACGTTGGCGGCGATCTCGTCGGGCGCCATGGCACGCACGCCCTCGGTCATCTTGATCGCGGTCGGCAACCCGTTGTGCCCCACCGTCACGGCCACCGCGCCGTTCGCCACCGATTCGGTGATCGAGATCTGCTGGACCTGCGCCTGCATCGCCTCGTACCGCTGTGACTTGGCGACCGCGTCGCGCTCCCAGTCGTCGACCATCCGCTCGACGTCAGACAAGTCGGACACCAGCCCCCCTCTCGGCCGGAAGCTAGGACGCACCTGGCGATCCGGCGGTTCCCTTGCAGGCTGCATCATCACGCGGTGTGACGTCCATCCCCCATCCGGATCGACCCAGTGATCCGTGTCCGAGCGCGCACGCCTCACTGTCCCTGCCCAGCGTGCGCGGTCCCGGCCGGCGAGTTCGTGCTTCCGCCGCGGGTTGCACGACTGGGGAACTGCACCGTTGACTCGCAATCGCGCAGTCCCCTGTACGACATCACCGCCCTACGCGAGCTCGTCCCCCTCGTGGAACACGCCAAGACGGACCTTCGCCGTCGCCTCGTTGTCCAACCAGCGCAAATCGAACTGCTCGCCATACCAGTCGAGCCGCGCCGCCTCCAGTTCCTCCTGGGCACTTTCCGTCCCCGGATCTGCGCGATCCTCGTATCGCCAATGTTCCGGCTCATCCGGATCCCGTCGCGCGAACACCATGTCGACATAAGTGGCACCGCCGGCGCGAGCGTTCTGTACGAGCTCCGGGACCGTGACGTGAAGGTATCCCTCGAACCGCGTCCCGTCCATCACTTCGGCGATCCGGTCGGCGAACGCGAAGACGTTCGACGTGTCACGCGTCATGACACCTCCTGCCGCTCAGTGTCGTGCATGGTAGTTGTTGGTGTACTTCTTGTTGACGCGGCCGGACTCGAAGTTGGACTGCCGGCCACATCTTCCCTTGTTCTCCGGAGATCGGTATTGGCGTTTGCCGCTGCGGGAACCCAGCGGACGCTGCCGCGTTTCGCGACCGTCTTCTTGGCGAGGGGACCGACCCAGATTCGTCCTGCATTCGGCATCGAGCACCTCACGGCGGAGGAGATACCACTTCCCGGACGTGTCATGGTCATGTGCGACCAGCTTGACGGCCCCGTAGCGGCCCGCGTGCCGCTATAGGATCACAGGTCAGCGGCTCCGCGCCGCGCCAAGAACCCTGATCAAGTTTCAAACCTGAGTTCCCGCGCTCGTTGAACACGGTCTCCTCCGTGTCGCAACGCCAATACGCGCTGACCGTCTGTAACACTTCCACCGTGGAGCTCGAAGACGTCTGGCGCCGAGCTCGGTTCTCGAGCATCCGGATCGGCTAGCCGTCACGGTTGCGGACGTTGACAGGATCAGCTTCGTCGCGCCGCACGAAATCGCGCGTGCGGGCTCCAGCCGGCGACTCCCTGAACTTGACCCGTCCGCGACGGGGACCTCGACCCATGGAGGACAGCCTGCCCGCTCAGGCCATCCGCGGCACGTCCGACGCCGCCGTCCCCTGCCAGTGGCCAGCCAGCCGCAGGGGGCCATCGACCTACCCAAACGGCTACAGCGTCGCCAGCAGGACGCCATGCCGGAACGCCACGACGCCGGCCCACGGCACCGTCCCACGGATCGCCGTGGACGAGCGTTGACGGCCAATCCAGCCTTGGACGATCGTCAAGATAGACACTGAATCGCCCCTACCCATGGGTAGCAAAAAGCGTCGACGTCAGTCGATCCAGTTGGGATATTTGCAATCGTTCATGCTCTCAGCCGACCTCGTTCGATCTGCAATTTCACCCTTAAATCGCCCCTAGTTCGACAGCCGCGGCGTCGCGAAACCTGACAATCGACCGGATCGCGGAGACCGTTCGGCCGGGCCCATTACGGACCAAGTTCCGACAAAGCTGCAATTCGAGTTCGGGGTGGGCGGACGGTACTGTCCACCCACCTTCACTCTCACATCCCAGGATCTGGAAGCACTCTCGGCCGAGATTCCCCAGTAGCCCCGGAGCTACGGAACAGCCGTCGCTTCGGCTGGTCCTTCGGGTAGAACAGTGCCTTGATCGTCGAGGCATCCGGCTCGGGCAACCACCGCGCCGAATATGAGGTGCCGTACCAGTCGATCGCAGCCCCGGCAAGTTCGGACGCGGTGTCGTAGTCGTCCGGATCGGTGCGGTCACTGTAGTACCAGGTGTTTTCACCTGCGGCCCGCAGGAACTCCAGAGTGAACGCCGGAGGCCCGGCTTCCACATCCTCAGTCGTGACGAAGAGGTACCCGCAGTCGCGGCCGTCCCGGTGCATGGCCGCCACGCGCCCGTCGTACTCCGACATCGTCTTGTCCTGGTCCTTCATCCGTTCACCACCACCGTCGATGGTCGACATGGTAGTTGTTCTTCCACTTGCCCTTGTTCGTCGCGCGCCACTGGAAGTTCGACTGCCATTTGTTCAGCGGCTTCTTGTAGCTCGGCGGCCGGTCCTGCACCCCGATCTCTCGCCACCCCGACACCGACTTCATCGTCGGCAACATCTTCACCGACCGCGACCTCGCCGCCCGCCTCGACGCCTACCGCTTCCCACGAGCGGTTCCAGGTCGGCGCAAACCCGACCTGTACGTCCTGCAGCCTCGAATCCGCCTGCGGCAAGGGCTGCCCCGCAGCGGTCGTCGCCGCGGGCGGACGCATCGGCGACGTCGACGCCGAGCAGTGCCCGGTCACCGCCGAGACCCGCCGGCTGCTGCCCCTGGACGTCGCGTGAGCGCGCCGCGGCTGCCGGGCAAGCTGGTGGCCTTCGAAGGCCCCGGTGGCATCGGCAAGACGACGATCACGGCGCTGGTCGCCGAGCTCCTCGGAGCGGACGGCGTTGCCGTGCACGCCACCGTCCAGCCGTCGCGCTCCCCGCTGGGTGAGCTGGCTCGGCATGGCACCGACACCTACCGCGACATGGCTCTGGCCTGCCTCTGTGCGGCCGACCGGCACCACCAGCTGGCCAGCGAGATCCTCCCGGCCCTGGCCGAGGGCAAGATCGTACTCTGCGACCGGTACGCGGCATCGTCGCTGGTCCTGCAGGGGCTCGACGACATCCCGCTCGATGTCGTCTGGGCGCTCAACCACGATGTGTACCGCCCCGACCTCGTGTGCGCGCTCACAGCTCCACCCGCGGACGTCGAACAGCGGCTCCGCGCCCGCGGCGGACACAGCCGCTTCGAGCGCACCCCCGGAAGCAGCTTCCGCGAAACCCTCGGCTACCTGGCGGCCATGACTTTCCTGCGCGACCAGGGCTGGCCCGTCGAGATGATCGAGTGCGCCGATGATCCCCGAGCCACGGCTGGCACCATCGTCGACCTGATCCACCGCACCCTCACGGAGAGCCCGGCATGTCCCTGACTGTCCTCACCCTCAACGTCGGCAACCCCGCCCTCGAGCGAGCCCGACGCCAGCGCGACTGGCTCGCCCGCCGCGACGAGGACGTCTTCGTGCTCACCGAGACCGGTTCCGGGTCCGGCACCCAGCTGATCGCCGAGTCCTACCGCGACGCCGGCTGGGCGGTCACGTTCCCCGAGCACCCCGATAAGGAACGCGGCGTCATGCTGCTCTCCCGGTTCAGGTGCACCGTGGACCCCATCGGCGTGGCGATGTCCTACCTGCCCGCCCGGCTCGCCGGCATCGTGCTGGACACCGACGACGGACCGCTGCGCATCCTCGGCGCCTACGTCCCCTCCCGCGATGCCACCGAAGCGAAGACGACTCGCAAGCGCGCGTGGATCGAGGCCTTCCACCAGGCGTACGAAGCCACCAGCGACGACGCTGCCATTCTCCTGCTGGGTGACCTCAACGTCCTGGAACCCGGGCACGTACCGCCTCACCCAGGGCAGTTCGCGCCGTTCGAGACCGCCTTCTACACCGCGCTCACCCACCGCCACGGCCTCACGGACCTCTTCCGCGCGCTGCATCCGACCGCCGTCGAGCACAGCTGGGCCCGCCGCACCGAACTCGGCTACCGCTACGACCACGCTCACGCCTCCACTTCGCTCCTCGCCCACCTCACCAGCTGCTCGTACGTCCACGACACCCGTTCGGGGAACCCCGCCCTCACGGACCATTCGGGACTCGCCGTCGCGCTGACGCTGACCGCGACCGCGCCGCTGATAACCTCCGACCCGGCCGCGGACCGCGAGGCAACGCTGTTCTAGCCAAAGGGCTCGTGCCCGGCCGCCACACCAGCCGCCGAGCACAAGGGGCCTCACCGGATGACCGTCGCCAGCGAACCGGCTCTGCGGGTCGGCGCCCGCGTCCTGCTCCTCAACCCCGCCGACGAGGTCCTGCTCATCCACGCCCGCGACCCCGACGACCCCGACCATCACTGGTGGGAACTCCCCGGCGGCGGCCAAGACCCCGGCGAGAAGCTCGAGGACACCGCTCGGCGCGAGATCGCCGAGGAAACCGGGCTTGTCCTGAACGAGATCGGCCGCAAGCTCTGGACCCGCGAGAGCCGCTTCATCTACCGCGGCCGCGAGCATCACCGCCTCGACCACGTCTACCTCGCCCGCACGGACGACACTGCACCGCGCACCGCCATCCGGCACACCGCCAACGAGCGCGCCGGGCTCATCGAGCGCCGCTGGTGGTCAGCAATCGACCTTGCCGATTGCCAGGACAAGCTGCTGCCTGCTCAGCTGCCTGACCTCCTACGAGCCCTCCTCGACGACCACTTCCCCATCACTCCCCTGGCGCTCACCGCCTGACCTCGCCGTTGCTGGTGGCACAGCGTGCCGAGCGGACCGGGCGAGGGGACGCTACTGCGCCGCTTGCCGGGCGCGGAGCCGGTCGAACCAGGTGGCGATCGACCGCTTGTACCCCTCTGGCATTCGCAGCTCGGAGACCTCGTCTTCCAGGAATTCGCCGATTCGGCTGTGCTCGTGACTGAGGACCGGCGCGGCGCTGGAGGTCGTGGTGCAGCCGTAGGTCACGATGAACACATCCTTCGCGGCCACGGCGATGTGGTACACCCAGGCATGAAGGATCTCGCCGACCTCAACCGGTAGCCCCGCCTCCTCGGTGATCTCGCGAGCGACGGTTTGCTCAGGAGTCTCGCCGGGTTCAATCCGGCCGCCCGGCAGCTCCCATTCGTCGCGCTCGTTATGCAGCACAACCGGCCATCCCGGATCAGCACGCCCTTGATCGACACCGGGTATCCGGCCTCCACCACCGACACCAGCCTCCCGCTATCCGTGCTCCTGCTGTCACCGACCGTAGCAGCGGAGCCCGAGCGGTCGTGAGGTTAACGATCTGCCAGTCGACGCACTCGGAGCGCATGCCTCCACGGTCACCGTCCAGCCAGCTCGGCGACGACCGGCGCAAGAGCACCCGCGGCCTCGGCGCCGAACACGAAGTAGGAGAACCCGATCTCCTCCCGTCGCCGTTGAATCTCCTCAGCAGCCGCAGAAGGGTCACTGGGCAGGAACGCCAGCGAGTCCGCGGCCCGGACGGCAGCGGGGTCGGTGTCGGGTCCGGCCATGAACGCCGCGACCGAATCGCCGACCACCGGCACGTGCAACGCCAACTCCACACCGCGACGGTTGTCGAAGCTCCGTACCCGTTGCATCGTCGTCGCCCGCGTCTCGATCTGCGGCATCACGAACGTCACGGTGTCGGCGAGTTCCGCGGCGAGCGCTTGCGCCTTCGGCCCGCCCACGGCCATGACCACCGGGGTGTGCAGGTCCGGGCCGTCGAGGTCACGCAGGGCCACGACGACGTCACGCACCTGGCTCGACCGGCTCGCCGGGCTGACCGGCAGCCCCAGCTCCCGGAGCTGGTCGCCGATCCCGGGCCGGCCGGTGCCGATGCCCATCTCGAAACGCCCCTCGGTGAGCACCGACAACGAATGCGCCTCCCAGGCGGTGATCCACGCAGGCCGGACCGGAGACGCATACACCCAGGTGCCCACCCGCAAGCCGGTGATCGTCGCCGCCACCGCGAGCGCCGGCCCCGGTGCCGGCTGCCACTGCGGCACATCGGGCATCAAGATCGTCGAGTAACCACTGTCGGCCAGACCACGCAGCTGATCACGCCAGGCCGGCAGGCCCGCGGTGATCGGCGCAACCACCCCGAACCGCAACGGCCTGATCTCGCGAGCGGAGATACCCGCCATGGTGAAACCCCTTCCCCTGCGGCCCGGACTGGCGCCGAGCTCATCCCTACCACGAACGAGCGACCACGCATCCGACACAACGCGCCAAGCAATCTGGCGCGACCTTCACTCAAAAGCTGATCAGAATCTTGAGCAGGAGACGCACGGCGATCGATCGCGCCGTCGAACCGCTACAAGGCCTCACGAATACTCATCGCCTACGCTCCACGAGATCGGCGTGGACACACGGCAGATCCGCCCGGCGCATAGCGATCCGGGCACGGAACGACTGCGCCACCGGACCATTCGGCAGCGGAGCCGTCCACCGGTAGGACGGGGCACGAGCCACCACGGCCGCCACCAGCGTCCGACCGAAGCCGAGGCGCCGGTACTCGGCGGCGACGTGGACGTAGTCGAGGGTGGCCGTCCGGCAGCTCGCGCACGGGCTCGCGGTGACCGCGCCGACCTCGGTGCCGTCGAGATGGAGTTCGATTCGACCGGCCAGCGTCCCGGCGTCCGGTGGGTAGGCGACCAGGGCCAGCCCGTCGTCTGGGGCGGTGTCGGGTGCGTGCTGGATCGTGACGTCGAGGTGTGCCCACTCGGCGAGGCGTCGGGCCGCGGGCTCGCAGCCTTCCTGCGCGCGGCAGACCTCCCAGAGCGTGCCGTGCAGCCGATAGCGGTGGCTGTAGGGCTTGAGCTTGTCGTAGAGGTCCAGGTCGAGCCGGTGACCGCGCAGCAGACGACGAGCTTGCTGGACGCAGGCCGGACGGGAATCAGTCCGCCGTACTCGCCGCGCGCACCTGATCGAACGGCGCGGCTCGCCTGGTCGATCATCGTGCGCCCCGCGAGGGTTCCGACCAGCTCACAGGCCACCGCAGCGCTGTGTGGCTCATCCGGCGACCTCGGTCAGCCTGCGGTCGGCGGATGCCTCGACAGCAGCGACAGCACCGTCGGGGTCCGGAAGCCGCAGCGCCACCGTGCGGGGGCGAGCTGCCGCACCGCGGCCGCGGCTGGTCGCCACCACGTCACGGAACTCCAAGTGGCCGAAGCCGTCCTCGGTGAGACCCCGCCATCGGCGACTCGACACGCTCAGTTCGAGTGCCGCGCCGGGCCACTGGCCGGCGGAGAGCAGCACCGCGCTCCGGTTGTGGACACGTCCGGCCAGCCGACGGGCCAACTGCGGCTGAATCCCGCGGGCGACAGCCGGGCCGAGCACGATCAGGTCGAACCCGTCGATCAACGCCGAGAGCACCGCGGCGACCTCAGCGCCGGGATCGGGGATGAGAGCGAGCCGGTCGAGGTCGACGCCCAGCTCGGCGGCTGCCACCAGGCCGACCTCGGGCATGCCGGTGATCGCCGCCCACGATCCTTCCCTCATCGCTTCGGCCAACAAGGCCAGGACCAAGGCGGTCGAGCCACGGACCGCCACCGCGCGGCCGCGCCGTAGACCGCCCGGCACGAGCCCGGCGAGGGCCGGCGCCACCGGCAAAGAACCTGCAGACGTCGAGGCATCCGGGGCTGGGTCGCCAAGCTGCGCCGCGGTGCGGACGCCAGGAATCGATGCGAGCCCGGCCACCGCTTCCGGCACCGCCACCACGCACCTCCAGCACCACGAACACGTACCGGAGACGCTCACGCGGGACGCCGTGAGCGAACCCGAACTAATCGAACACTTGTTCGAATACTGCGAGACGTCGCCGCCGCTGTCAAGCCGAGACCGGGCAAAGTTGCATCAGTCACAACTCAGTCCAGCGCCCGGAAACCTGCAGCTCACGGCTTCGACGGTGTAGGCCTGCGCTCCGGTCCGACGAGTAAGGAAGGGGTGGCCGAGGCGATGGCCCCGCCGGTCGAGCTGCGGTTGCCACTCGCTAGGACACTCGGATGGCAGCCGCACCGGCCTGCCGACACAATGTTGTGTCAAATGCAACCCACGGAGAACGGTACTGGACTGACGGGCTCCGCTGGCTTGATGGTCGTCGATAGGTCACCTACCTCGATCCTGAGGCGTCGGTCTCCGAGGCGATGCTGTTTGGCTGAGATCGGCAGCAGCGTGTGTGTGCGGTCAAGCCGCAGGTGATCAGCAATTAGGCGCCGATCCGCTCAGCGGGGTCGACCTCGGCAAGCACAGCGACTACGAGGTCGCCGAGCTGCTCGGCGTGCACGGCGATCACGACGGCGCGGTCGAGCAGATCCCCGGCGAGCTGGACCGGCGAAAGGCTGTCGCCAATGCTGCGGCCGCTCGCCGAGAGGCAGACCGGGAACGTCGCATACATGCCAAGCAGCAGCAGCGCGAGAAACAGCAATGGATGCAGTTCGAGCAGCTGCTCGAGCGCGGGCACGACGAGGAATCCGCGGTAGCCGAGGTCTTCGGCCGGTCGGTCGAGCAGCAGAGACGCGACCGCGCGATCGCGTCGCTTCGGCACCAGGGCTACCCGACAAGGGGTTCGACGAGCTGGCGCACAAGGCGTACCGAGACCACGTGTACGCGCAGTACCTCAAGGCCGAGGACGCCACCCGCGGGCACATGGTCACCCCCGCAGGGCGGCCGCGCGGGATCCATCCGGGCGCGTTGTTCTCCCGCTCCGGAAGCGCGGGCACAACGCTGGACCAGCGACGAACTCAAGGAATGGTGGGACGAGAATGGACGGGTAACCTTCGAGCAGTACAAGAACGATCTACTCGGCAACACCCCGACTACAGGGGATCCAGCGGAGACGGATTCCTCCGATGAGCACACCAGCAGCACAAGCACGTGACGCGTTGCGCGCCGGCCAGCAAGCAGCCGAACAGCGCAAGGCCGCCGACACGAACCCCTATTAGGGAAACGCGCCGACGGCCCTTGAGCGTGTGCTGGCTCGCATGTGGACGCTCGGATATTCCGGCGGCAACCCGATGCACGTCGACTTCTCCGGTTGACGAGCGTCGCCTCAACAGAGCACACCGATCGCGCAAGCCCGTCCACGCGTTGCATTCGGCGCACGATGCGTAACAAGTTGCAGCTATCGGACGACTCCAGGCTACGGAGGTACGTCGGATGCAAACTGTCAACTTCTTCCAGGCTTGGTCGATGTGGCGCCACGGGATACCAGTCGGCGGCCTGAATTTGTGGACAATTCCCATACTCTGGTGGGGCCGCTTCGGAAAAATGGCTCAGGCCGCCGGGGGGCTCACCGTAATTCTTGACATCATCGGCCCGGAACGGTTCGACAAATGGGCCAAGAGATTTACACCACAAAGTGCCAGAAGTACCTTAAAATACACGAGATCTGCGGTCAATAATTTCCTTCGAGACGGCGACAAGGTTAGATTCTTTCGCCTAGCCGCCACCAGCCTTGTCCTACTTGGACCAACCGCCCTCTTGTGCTGGCCAACAATCAAGAAAGTATTTACCTTCATCGGCCAACACGTCAACCCGGACGCTTTCATTACGGCCCTGACAGTCGGCGGAGGCGGCACTCTCATTATAGCCGCCTACCTTGCATTCGTATCCCTCATTGCCAACCTCCTTACATTCACCCTAACCATCCTTCGAATCACCGTCGTCCGAATATTAAGCCTGGCTAAATCAGGCCATCAAATACGAATAGGTTCATCCCTCCTCATCCTAATTGGTTTTTCATTCGACCTGCTTGCCTCGTAGGCTGGCCATAAAATCATTGACAGCGACGTTCTCAAACTGCGGTGAATCTCCAGCGTTCACCAGCAACGACAATGGTTTCTGGCCTTGCTCGGTGGCCAGGTGCAGCTTGGTCGTCCAGCCGCCCCGCGACCGGCCCGGCGCGTGGTCGGCCGCTTCGGGCTCGCCGATACCCCCGGGGCGGTTCTTTCTGCAGATCACCCTCGACGCGGGCACCTGCGGCGTGCTGGTGCGCCCGATTGATCGTGGAATCCACGCTCACCTCCCAGGTAGTCAGCCCGGCGGCGTCGGCCCGGGTCTGCAACGCCGCCAGGATCAGCGCCCCACACCCCGGCGCGCTGCCAGCGCCGGAACAAGCCATGGACGATTTGCCAGCAGCCATACACGGGTGGGACGTCACGCCACGGCGCACCGACACGAACCCGCCTGCGGATACCGTCCAAGAGCTGGCGTTTACTCCACAAGGGTGGGCGGCCGGGCTTCTTGCTGACGGGCAGCACCGGTTCCAGGATCGCCCACTGCGCGTCGGTCAGATCGGCTCGCCCCGTCGCCGCCAGGCTGGACACGAGGTCTCCGGTGTTCTTGATCAGCTTGGTCGTTGATCGGTCTACCGGAGACCTCACCTATCCGATCCAAGACACGCCGCCCCCGACAATGCTGACCGACCAGAAACACCGCTGGTCAGCACATCGAAACAGGCTCTAGGGCGGTTCGTGCGCCATGTCGTGCAGGTGTCCAGTTAGTACAACAACCCAGCGAAGGTGATTTCTCCCTGGGCGGCCCAGTACCTGGCTTCATTGATGTCGCCCCGTGCTTCAAGTAGGACGCTCAGGCTGTGCATCGCCTCGTGGTGGCCGGCACTCGCTGCTTGGCGGTGCCAGTGCTCGGCTTCGTCGGTGCCGCCCCGTTCCGCAAGCAGGACGGCTAGAACTTGCATCGCCTGGGGTTGGCCGGCTTCGGCTGCTTGGCGGTACCAGTGCTCGGCTTCGTCGGCGTCGCCCTGCTTCGCAAGCAGGAGACCCAGGTTATACATCGAAACGGTTTCGCCGGTGTTGGCTGCTTGGCGGTACCAGTGCTCGGCTTCGTCGGTGTCGCCCCGCTTCTGCAGCAGGACGCCAAGGTTGCACATCGCGCTAGGGTCGCCGGCGTTGGCTGCCTTTCGCCACGCGGCAGCTGCGTTGTCCGGGAGATCGTGGATCATGGCTTGGTATCCGACCGAGGCCAGCTCGTCGGCTGCTGCTTCGTCGATGGCCAGTTGCCAGGTGGCGGCAGGGACGATTCGGTCGGTTGCTGTGGCGAGGTGGTCGAGAGCGAGGTCGTACACCCGGTAGGTTCCGTCAGCAGGTTCCAGCAGTGACACGGTCGGGTTGATTTCCCGCGTGGCCCACTCGAGCCCGGCGCGATATTTCTCGTCGTCGTTGAGTTCGTCGCGTCGTCGTCCGGTCAGCCGAGCCTCGGCGAGCCGGCGCAGGAGTTCCGCCGGGACGGGTCGAGTGAGGCCTACACGTGACCAGTCAGCCGCGCCGGCGACCAGGGCGTAACCGAGGGGGTTGGCGCTTTCTCCGACGGTGAGTTGGTCACGGACGTGCTGAGCGGCGCCGACGTACTCGCCGATGCCGACCCGGGCGATCCGTTCTCTAATGTTCTCGTCCGGCACGGCTTGGCGCAGATCTTCGTCGGTGGGCCGGTCGCGGTCCCGGTCCAGGAGCACCAGCTTGAACAGGCGCAGCACATCCCATTCGGGCGGACGCAGCTGGTCGGCGGGCTGAAATCTGTCCCACTCGTAAGCCCGCAGGGTCGCCACGATCCAGTTCGAGGCGCGCAGTCGTTGAATCAGCCCGGCAGTCACGCCGCCGCTGGTGAGAAACCGCTCTAGGTGTTGCGGGTCATGACGTTGGTGACGGCGGGTAGGGCCTGAGGCGAGGGACGGGTCTTTCGGCGGCAGGATGAGAAGTGCGACCAACACATCCGCCGAGCAGAAAGACCCGTCCGTGCACCACCGTAATGCCCCGCTGTCTGTCGAGGGCCGCCGCCGGCTCGTCGCGCGTTGCCAGACCCGCCCGATTGCCCACGTCGCCGCCGAGATGGGCATCTCCCGCCAATGCGCCTCCAAATGGGTCAACCGCTGGCGCCGCCACGGCGAAGCCGGCCTACTCGACCACCCCAGCGTCCCGCACCGCCAGCCCACCGCCACCCCCGCCGAGGTGGTGGCCCGGATCGAGCAGCTGCGCCGGAGCCGGAAGTACTCCGCCCGCCGGATCGCGACCGAGCTGGCCGCCGAGGGCATCACCATCTCCGTGCGCACCGTCGGCCGGCACCTGCTCCACCTCGGCCTGAACCGGCGCCGCTTTGGCCGTGACTGTGTTTGCTGACGTCAGATGCTCGTGAATCTCGACGTCACTCCGGGGCTCAGAGCATGATCAATGTCGGTGAATTCTGACGTCACTTGGCGGCTCGTTTGCGGGTCTGGGCGAGGCGGTAGGAGTCGGTGCCGGTTTCGATGATGTTGCCGCCGAAGGTGAGGCGGTCGACGATGGCGGCGCAGAGGCGCGGGTCGGTGAAGGTTTTGGTCCAGCCGCCGAAGGACTCGTTGGACGCGATCGCGACGGACGCTTTCTCCTCTCGTTCGGTCAACACCTGGAACAGCAGTTCGGCGCCGCGGCGGTCAAGTTCCATGTAGCCCAGCTCGTCGATGCAGAGCAGGTCGACGCGGCCGTATCGGTTGATCGTCTTGGACAGCACCAGCTCGTCGGCGGCCTCGACGAGCTCGTTGACCAGCTTGGTGGCCAGGGTGTAGCGGACCCGGAATCCGGCCATCGCGGCTTCGGTGCCCAGCGCGATGAGCAGGTGGGATTTGCCGGTGCCGGAGTCACCGATCAGGCAGAGCGGCAGGCCTTTCTTGACCCATTCGCAGGTGGCGAGGGTGTGGATAACGGCCGGGTCGACGTTGGTGTTGGCGTCGAAGTCGAAGGCGCGCAACGACTTCTCCCGCGGGAACGCGGCGGCCTTGATGCGGCGCTCGGAACGTCGGCGGGCCCGATCGTCGCATTCGGCCATCAACAGCTCGGCGAGGAACCCGCGGTAGGACATCTGCTCGCGAGTCGCCGCGTCGGCAATGTCGGGGAACTGACTGCGGATGGTGGGCAGGCGCAGCATCCGGCAGGCCTGGTCGACGGCGGCGTCGGCGGCCTGCTCGGTCAGGCCGCGGTGGCGTGTGGTGTTCATGGTCCGGTCGTCCCTTCCTCGTCGGTGCCGGTCGTGGTGCGGCGGCGAAGCAGCTGGTCATAGACCGCGACCGAAGGCAGCGGCCGCGGGTCGGGTGGCAGGTGGGTCAGCCGGCGCCGGGTCAGTGAGGTGACCTGTTCAGGCGCATCGGGTTCGGCAGAGGCTCCGCCGACGACGGGATCTTCGAGCTCGGCGGCCTTGCGAGCTTCGAGTGCGACCGCGTCCGCGGTCAGAGCGCCTGCCCGCAGTGCAGCGGCCAGCCCGGCGACGACGTGGTCGTGGGCCAGGTGGCGGTGCAACAGCAGGACCTCGATCAGCGCGCGGGTGCCAGCGACATCGCCGTGCGCCTTGCGGGCCGCAGCCCACCAGGCGTCGTGAACCGGGGTGAACTTGCCCGCCGAGCGGGCCTGCTCGAGCGCGGTCGCGCCGGGCAGGGCGCCGGGTTTGCGGACCATCGCCTCGAGGTAGTGGTCCAGTTCGAGGCGGACGCCGCCTTTGGCCAGCAGCCGCTCGTGCCGGGCGACCTCGGCGCGCCCGTCATAGACGATCAAGTCGTTGGCGTTGAGCAGGACCCGGACGCGGCGGCCGATCAACCGGACCGGGACCGAGTAGCGGTTGGTGCGGACCGGGATCTGGGCGTAGCGGTCGACGCGCGGGGTGAACCAGCGGCCGGTCTCGAACGGCTCGGCCGGCAGCGGCTTGAGCAACGGTGCCTCGATGGCGAAGTGCTCGCCGATGGTGTGGCTGCGGGACCCGATCCGTCGCGACAGGTCGTCGGCGTCCCACTTGTCGACCATGGCGTTGAGCTCGGCCAGCGAGTCGACCTCGGGGACAGGAACCAGGTGGTTGCGGCGGAACCAGCCGATCTGGCCCTCGACACCGCCCTTCTCATGAGCGCCCTCGATGCCGGGCCGGCAGTAGAAGGGCTGCAGGTCGAAGTGGGAACGGAAGACAGTCCAGCGTTCGGTCTCGACCCGTTGCCGGGAGAAGCCCAGGACCCGGGCGACGGCGGCCTTGAGGTTGTCGTAGCGGACCACACCGGCCGGGACCCCGCCCAGCGTGGTCAAAGCGTGCAGGTGGCCCTCGAAGAAAGCTTCCTGGCCGCCGGTGGCGTAGATCTGATGCACCGATCGGCCGGAGAACGACATCCGGAACGCGAACAGGAAGCAGGTCACCTGCTCCCCGCGCAGCCGGACCGCGACCTCGCCGAAGTCGACCTCAGCTTCCGCCCCGGGGCGGTGGGTCTGCGGGACGAACACGTTCACCGGTCCCCGGCCGGCTTCGATGCGGATCTGCGGGCGCCGGGTCGCGATGTAGCTGCGGACCACCTGATACGACACGTCAGCCATGGCGTGCTCGTCGATCAG